>NZ_JBDOBO010000050.1:0-17595 GCF_047723935.1 Gluconobacter sp. | reverse complement strand
TCAGGCTTGTGACGCTCAGTATTCAATCCTTCAGGTCACGCCGAACGGAATCAAGACGCCCACACCATTCTTCGGGAATTGCTCAACTGCCAAGCCGTCCATTTCCGGGAGCAAGATCACACTGAAATTTCCGCGCAATATCGGGAAATACGTCACCACGCCGGCCGAAGTCGATGTTTACGACCTTCCGACCGGAATCCTGACAAAGAACGGCAAGACCATCCCCGCTGCCTGCAAGCTGGATGATGGCGTTTGCCAAGGGTGATTTCACCTCATCCTTTAACCTTTTCGCCACACACTTAAATCGAAATTTGCTGAGAGAATCATGAACGCTCGCTCTAAACTCACCATCTCCAGAATGGCCGCTCCTGTATTTGGACTTCTCGCACTGCTCCCCTTGGTCGGGTGTGGCGAGAATGGCCCTTCTCTGGAAGAACTTCAGTCCATAATCTCTCAAAACTATGCGGATGCTGTGGAAGGGAACCGGTCATTCGGAGACATTCTGGGTCACAACCATCCGACACCCCCGGTCGTCAAGGTCACGGAACGGACGTGTGAAGCGCGGGGTTCCTATGAGTTTCACGGTGAAAAACTGCCAATCTTCCGTTGTGATGTGACTTTCAAAGTGGGGGAAGATCAGCGGAAACAGAAGCTCGATTACGTCAAAATCGAGGGGAAGTGGAGCCAATACGAAGAGTAACGCGATTTATTATCCGCCAGTGACAAAAAAGGAATTTGATTGATGCTGATCAGAGATGTTGACCTGAAATTCTACACAGCAAAAGGATACCTTGCTGTTGCTGGCGGCTTCGTTGGCGTTGTTCTGCTGACCTGCCTTCTTGGTGGGCTTTCAAACGGCGGGCCAGTCGGTGTTATTCTCGGCATTTTCTGCGTCGGGGGCGGCGGATGGCTTGCTCGCAAAATTGCCAGAGCGATCAGCGGTGATCCTCTGGTTTCATTTCCAAAGATGTATGGGGAGATTTTTGCTCACCCGCCTATCCAGATCAATTACCGGCTTGATGTGGATGATTACCTCACCGCCATCTGTTACGATGGTGAATTCCTCTACATCATTGAGAAGAACAAAATAGTCTCTTTGAAATGGAGTGATGTCCGTCAATGGGATTGGGCCATTATCACGCCACAGAAGCAAACCACGATCGGAGGCTCCCCAGGCCAGGCATTCCAAGGTTTTGTTAATGACTCCTTCGCCAATCTGGCACCAACCCTCAAAGCCATGAAAAACAGTGGTATCCGGTTGACCGTCAAGAATCTCGATCATCCGCAATGGTTCTACAATACAGGCAAGGACAAGAACGCCGAAGCCGTCTGCAGGAAGTGGGAAGAAATCTTCCAGCAATTCAATGATGGCACTCTCGCGATTGCACGCTGATCAACGGTAACAAATAAGGGGGGCAGAATCATGGGGCCAGAAGAATTAGCGATCATCATGAGTCCCCAGTTCATCAACGCGACATTTCGTGCGGGTGAGAACTGGTATTATGGGATGCTCGAACGCACCCAAGAGGCAAACCGTCTGGCCCAGCATCGCCATTCGTTTGAAGTCGCCAACGCTCGATATGCGGTTGTAAATCACCAGCTTCTCCATGACGCACGCGAGCAAAATGCAAAATGGAAAGCCTTTGCGAACGATCTGGTCAGGAAGCATGATGATTATGCTGTCTCGGTAAAGCGACTTCTGAATAGAAAAGATGCTTTGTTCTGTAGTGAACTGTCTGCCAGAAACGCGCTTGAACGGCAACTGAACGAAGAAAAGGCCCGTTCGGCCAGCAAGGATAACGAAATCGCGCAGCTTAAACAGGATTGGAATTGGTTTAGCAATACTCTGGATACGACACATGCGGCTCTGACCTCTGAACAGCAGAAGGTGGCGGCTCTTCAGGCAGAGAATGAAAAATTGAGGGCCGCACTTTCTGCGGCAGAAAGCGATCGTCAGCGTCTTCATGAGGACAACGCGGCGTTCCTGTCTGCCGCTGATCATTTTGAACAAGAATGTAAAGACCTGAAATCTGATCTGGCGCGAAGCCAACAGGCTCTACAAGAGGAAAAAGCCGAGCATCTGAACCTTTCTCATGATCTGAAAAACGTGCATCTGGTCAACGAAGCCCTTTCGTCCGCATCTTTATTGGCAATGGTCCTGATGGAGCAGACACACGCGTTGTGGACGGTTCAAGGCAAACCTTCCATGATGGAGAACTCTCTTGGGTCGCATTACCGTATCGACGGTCACCCTTTAACTGTGCGTGAGTATCTTTGGTTTGCAACGCTGATGCGGGAGATGGTGGCCCGGAACATTCCAGATCACCTGATCAGCGCACATTGCCCAGTTGCACAGAGGGGCGATTTCCTGACCCGTCCCGTCACAATCCAAGAGAAAAGACCCGATTGATCCTCCTGACACCGGAATAAAATGAAGGAATAACAATGACACAGACTGATCCTGCGCCCTTTCGGATGAGCCTCTATGCCGGGTGGCTGACAGTTGACGGGCAGTGTTATCCCTTTGGTGCGGAAACCAAGCGGCGTTGTCTCCAGATGATTGCGCAATTTATCTGCTCCATGGCTGAAATGCATGCTGAAGATCAGCGCAAATATCCTGATACCGCCTTGCTCTGCCCTTATTGGTATTCAGGCGTTTATACAAACTCAGAGATACGCAGACTGGCTTCTGACGAAACTCTTGATCCAGACATGCTCGATGACATGATGCAGCACGCGCTTGATGATTATTTCAGCAATCCGGACATTAAAATAACAGCCCTTGTCTCACCACTCCTCGTCCCAGTCGTTGGTCAGACTGTTGGTGACACTCTGTTTATTGCAATGCTGGATAAAGACCACGACTTTGCTGGATATGTCACCACGGAAGAGGAAGTGGCCGAACGCTGGCTGACAGAGTATGTCGCGCAAGTCTTTGGGCCCTCTGTGGGGAAACCTGGCATGAGTATTGATGCAGCGAAAAAATATCTTAAGGGCAAAGGGCTTATACACATCTGCCCACTCCCCCTTTCTCCCAACCTCAAGATGGTCCTTTCCCTGGCGGCCCTGACCCCACAGGCCGCCTGAAAACAACGTCATTGTTCTCTTAAATCTAAACTTTCGATTCCGCGCGTCTGCACACGTAAAACAAGAATTTTATGGTCAAAATATCCCAGAAATCCGCCATTTTCTGAAAAATTATTTTCTCTGAACGATTTTTTTGACAGAAAAAATTTGCACGAAAAATGAGATCCGGCTGCACATCTCTTAGACTCAAGAGGTGTCTAACATTTTAAGGAAGTCTAGAGAATGTCTAATACTTACCCAAACTGGAATGGTTACGACTTGCGCCTGTCTGTCACAACACAGCAGACCCTTCAGGCTATGCAGGCACAGGCTGCCGAAAACGCGTTCCTGAATGATCTGCTCTTCATCACCCTTGACGACAGACCTGTCCGCAAGCTTCTGGGCAATCTGGAAGCATTGCGTCCGGATCCAGAAAACACGCTGCTGATCCAACCTCTCACAAGCCTCTCAGGCGCCAGCTTGGTGTCCCTCAACCACCCCCATACCGCCCTCGATTTTAAGGATGAGCAGAACATCCTGACCGTCCATGAAACCAAAATCCTCCAATGGGCTTCAAAAACCCTTGATCAGGACGGTGAAAACATCTTCATCGCCATGATCGCCGCCCGCCTGTTCATGGGCGCACGCCCTGGTGCGCTTCATACCTATCGGGCACAGGTTGATGTCGACCGGATCCTGCCGGCCCTTCCTAATACGATGACCCTTATGACGTTTCTGGGAGAACGACCTGAGGAAGTTCCAAACTGGGAAGATCTGCTGGATGCTTTTGCCCGTGCCACCGGCACTGGGGATAACCGGATCGGACGTCTGTCCTTCCTTTTGGCCAATGTCCTGTTTTCTGTCATGGAAACACTGCCTGATGCCTATCATTTTGCAGAGCGCTCCAAAGGCTTCCTCGACAGAACAGGGGAAATCGAAAATCGTCTTTTCAGCATTCTGAACACAATCCCCCACTGCTATCTCCAGCCCTTCCTGACTCCGCCGACACATTTCACACGCCCCCCTCTGGGAAGCAGTGGCAGAATAACAACCAGCAAAGGACCAGGCCCAAAACAAGTCCGTTCTCGTTCTCCAAGGCCCCGGTGGGGATAACACCATCCCATATTTACCACTCTGGTTCATGGCGCGGCCCTTGAGGCCGCGTTTCTTTTATCGCTACCTTCTTCCACACCTCTTCTTGCCTTTGATCCTGTACAGGCACACGATGTGACACTCCATCAGACCTCTGTTTTGCAAAAGACCTAGAAATTTGCGGTAGAAGAGAGAGATCTTGTCCTGGTTGGGTAAATACGGCCTCTGACGCGCTCGTCCGCGTCCTGATCTCATGCGCCATGGCCTCTTCAGCCGAGCGCGCTTCGGCCCATGTCTGCCGGTTCACCACGAAGTCAGCCACATTCTGTTTTCCTGAAGACTGCTGTCCTTCCAGAATAATCTGCCTGATGGCCATCTCGGGTGTCAGGGTCTGGGTTTGTGCCTCCTCCTGATCCAGCGCATCAGGCGCCTCCAATCGGCCGGCACCATCAATATCCACGGCCACCCCGTTCCGCCGGATCTGGTTCTTTTGATAAAGAAGCGCCATGCGCGCCGTATCGGTATAGAGTGTGCAGGCCTGACGATGCCGCGTCATGGCCACATAAAGCAGTTCTCGATCCAACCCCGCACGATTGAAGACAAAGGCCCGATCCACACTGGCCCCTTGGGCAGAATGAAGTGTCACCGCATAGGCATGTTGCACCTTAATCGGACGTTCCTCTTTGTGCCCCTTGGAATGGTGGCCAACAGGGATCAAATCTGCCCAGCGTGTCGTCACCTCAAAACCCCGGTCAAAAACAAGACAGAGAACCGGTTCTCCATCAGGGTCCCGATACACCGCCTTCACCGTTGCCAGATCATTATTGCGCACCAGATGCGTCCCGGCCTTTAGGGTTTCTCCAAAGATGAGCCGATCACCAGCGACCAGAGGCAAGGCTTCGACGACGGGTTTGCGTCCACGCGCGGTTGCCTCAACGGTAATCTCACACGCGCCAGCATGGTCCCCCTTACTGATCAGCACAGAACGTAACGCCTGATTAAGGGCTTTTACTTCAGAATGAGTGCGGGCCAGAACCAGCCGTGTATCATTGGGGTTTTCACTGACATCCTGACAGACCGCATCAACCAATGTCTGCTGCAACGCCTCGCCTTCCCCTACGATGATGCGACCATGGGCGTCATAAAACCTTACCGCCTGTCCGACCTGCCCGGCGGCCAAAGCCTGACTGGCCTGTCTTTGCCACATCTCTTTCTGGCGCCTGATGGCTTCCAGTCTTTGTGTCCCCAGTGTCTCAGCCAATAACCGCATGGGAGATCCGGGAGCCACCGGTTTGAGTTGCCGTGTGTCCCCCGCCACAATGACCTTGGCTCCCGCTTTGGACGTTACCTCAAGAAGCTCCGCCATTTCCATGGTGCCAACCATGCCGCCCTCATCAAGGATCACCACATCATGGCGCGCTAATGTTATGGCCTGCGCATGATCAGGATCTTTCAGACGATTCAGAAAACTCCGCAGAACAGCAGCCTGTGCCGGGGGTGTTTGCGTATCCTGCGCAATGACAGAGACCGCTTGATGGGAAGGCGCTGTTACCCAGACCCGACAGCCCGCCTCCCGTGCCACGGCTGCCGCTGTTCCCAGACTGTAGGATTTCCCAGTGCCAGCGGATCCTTCAACGACACTCACCCCATCGCGGTTCAGAGCATGGCGCACCAGATCGGCCTGTTCCTCTGAAAGGGTTTCTCTCTTTGCCAGAACGCCTTCCAGTCTGTCTCGTGACACAAAGACCCGTTCATCACGACGATTGGTGGCAAGACGCACAAGCGCACGTTCCGCATTGATCACCTCTGGTGTGGCGTAATGCAGGTTTCTGGTCTGGAAGGGAGCATTCCCCGTTAACTCAATCAGATGTTTCGACCGACGGGCGGCGCAGGCTTCTTCCAACGCCTGTGCCAACGTCAGCCTGCGTCCCTGACAGTGTTCCAAAACTGTGCCGATCAGATGCCGATCTTCAAACACGGCTTCTGTCTGGGTCAGTTCCTCAAGGGCGCAGGCAAATACCGTTTGGGGATCCTGTGATGGGACGTCTTCCAAGCCTGTCGCGGCCAAAGCACACTCCCATAGAGCCTCTGGTGTCCACCCTTCCTCCCGGACTTCCTGTTCCCACCGCGTCCGCAAAACAGCCCGTGAGGGCAGGTCTGATTTGGCCCCGCGCGTGTTCCGGGAAATATGTTCAGCCGCTTCCCTATGATGGGCTGTCTGTATCCCTCTGTGACGCGCTTCCTGTTCAATGGCCGCCCGTCTCTTTGAGAAGTGCTCTTCCACACTGGGCGCCACACCAGCCACACGGAAATTCCGACCATCCTTGATCGTTGTCAGACCAAGATCCCGTTCCAGCGCCTCACTCAATGCCAGACGATAGACGGCGCCCATTTCCTGTTGGTGCAAAAGGAGCTCCCGATTATCAAGCGTGCCGGTTGAGCCATCTTTGCGGCGGCACACATTCATCAACACCGCATGGGTATGGATCTGAGGATCCCCCGCACGACTGGTGGTGTGCAGAAATGTCCCAGCCATTAATTCGGCGGGCGTTTCTCTCTGACCGCCATTGTGACCCCTGCGTGTGACGATCAGGCCGGTTGTAAAGGCATACTCAAGTGCCGCAAAAACGGCCTTTTCTTGCGCGGCCTCAATACGATTACGTTGGCTCTCTGTTCCCATGGCCCACAAAACCGATACTGATTTGGGGGCCGCAAACTGCAGATCATACCCCACACGACGTTGCCCTTTGCTCTGCACCAGAGCCTGCCCCGTCAACGGATCGCATCCCCTTGCCAATGCCCTGAAATCAGATGGACTGACCTCAGCCTTTTGCTCAACAAACGGAAGAATTTGTCCTGGAAGTTTACAAACAGTGGTCCACCAGATGCCGGGCTTTTCACCGGTGCCATTATCCAGATAATAGGCAGCCCGATCCCGTCCTGACCAATCACCACGTTTCCGAGGAGCACGCGCAGGACGTTCCCCCTCCCCTGTCACAACGCTTTGCGCCGTGAGATCCTCATTCACTGAGTCAATATAATATTCGACATCCGATAAGGGCGTGCAGGTAAACATGCTTTTATGTCCTGAGCAGACTGAGTGTCTGATCAGGATAGCGTCGCCTGAAAAGGATCACCTGTTCCTCTCAGGCCACATCAGGAAGACCGGCAGAAAGCTCAAAAGAATTCCACAGAATGCTCGGAATCCTCCGCAAAACTATCTGAAATGCCAGACAATCCTTCACAATGGATTCTGCAAAACAAACGGCTCTTTCCTGCCGGAAAATCTGCACCATTGCTTCCTAAAAGCATCGAAGATGCGTGGTGTGTTGCTAATTTCTAAAGGGAACGGGAACAATACAAAGGGATGTATGAAACCAGACCATGTCTTCGAAGATGTGAAGGTCGCAGTGAGGGCAGATACACTCTGCGTATCAGGATCCTGTCAGGTCATGGAAAAAGAACACACTCTTTATTCTATGACACCATGCTCCATGAAACTCTATTGCATCACAGGAGGGATACTCATGCCCCGTAAAGACAAGATTTCTTCAGTTACAATGGTCGGCACGATTGAAGATCTGATTGCTGATCTGGAAAATGAACGCAAAGAGCGTGCCGCCAGAAAACCGGCTACAGCCTTTGGCGTCATCACACAGATTTATCCAACCCTTCTCAGAATGAAGGCCGATGGCTGGTCAGATATGGAAATCTGCACCACGCTCAAAACACGGGGCATCACCCTCAGCCCCGGAACACTCTCCACATACATGAAGAAAATTGGTCGGGAAAAACGCACCATAAAGCCAAAACCACCGCGCACACCCAAAGTGGATTCCGCGACACCGTCTCCTCCATCGCCCTCCATGCGCGGCTTTACCTCCCAGCCACCGCCACTTCTGGACGCCTGAGGTCATCTTGACCTCCCAGTGTCGTCTCATCACCCCTGTCACGATCTGAGTTTTTCATAAGACGACCCTACACTCTTGCTTGGGAAGGCACTGAAGCCATCCCAGTCAAAAGGACATAGGTTTATGAAACAGGCTGTCAAACGCCTCGTGCTGATCGTTTCTGGCAAAGGCGGCGTTGGGAAAACAACCTTTGCCCGCCTTCTGGTCGATACTTATCACACCCGAAAAATACAGGCCTCCCTCTTTGATGCTGATGGTCAGGTGGGTGGGCTGGCCCGCACCTATCAGGATCTGGGTGTTCTGTTTTACGACCTGAGGCAGGAGAGAGAACGCGACACGCTTCTCAATTCCGTTGATACCGACAAAGCCGTCATTCTGCATGATCTGCCGGGTGGATCACGGTTTGAAATTTCGAAGATCATTGATACCGGCGATGGTAAAAGCGTCGAGGGGTTTCTGACCGCCCTGATGGAAAACCATGTCCGTCTTACTCTGGTGCATCTTTTGGATCATGAAATCGAGAGTGCCCAATCCGTCGGCCAGTATCTGGAAACCTTCGGCACAGATCTGGTCGACCATGTCGCCGTTCTCAATCTCCGGGAAAGTCGCGACCTGCGCAATGACTTCCCATACTGGTATGGTCATGAGGTCTCAGGGCAACGTCGTTACGGTAAAGCGCGAGAGCGCCTCCTCTCTGCGGGCGGTGTGGAAATCACCATGCCCGGTCTCCACGCGGCCACCCGCGCCAAGGTCAACGCCCTAAACCTTCGATATGCTCAATGTCTGAAGCACCCGGACCTGACCATTACAGAACGGAGTGCCGTCTCTCGCTTTCTGCGCGACTTTCATAAAGGACTTACCCCGGCGGCAACCTTTCTTGGTCTGGAATGAGGAGGAGACAGCCATGACGATTTTTGACGATACGGCCAAGGTCCTGAAGATGTCTCCCAAAGACCGCAAATGTGTCTGGGCCACTCTGGGAGATCTGGGCCTGAGCCCGGATGATCCGGAAGTCGTGCGCCTCTTGGTCACAGAATACACTAAAACAACCCTGAACGCGCTCTCTGCCGATCTGGAACAGGCGACGACCAAAGCCCTCCGCGCTTTTGAAACCGCCCAGTCTCAGACAGAGGCAAGCGCTCAGGCCCGTCTTGCCGCCCGACAGGCTGAACTGGCCCAGACCTTGGCACAAACGATTGCCACCCGCCTCGAAGACAGTCTGGAACGACAGACATGCGTGAAAGAGCAACACCTCATGATTACACAGTGGGGCGTGGGTCCGATTTTGGTCGGGCTGGGAGTCTGGTTGGCAAAACTCTGGGAAGGCGGTTCTGCCGGCACGCATGACACACCCTCCGTCTGGCTGGCGTCTTACGACCCGTGGGCGCTTTTGGCCGCAGGTCCAATGCTGTTTGTGATCCTGCGTCTTCTCATTGGCTGGACGGTTAGAAACCGCCTGATCAGAGCCCTTCTGGTGCTGCCTCCCCTTGACGAGGTGCGTCGCTGGAGGAAAGACCGCGATTGAGGACCTCACGAAACCAAAGCCCTGAGGGGAGCGCTTTACACCTCCCCTTTTTTATTGCTCCCTTAGATGCGGCCTGCCCCCTCATTCTGGCAGACAAACCTCTCCTGTGCGCAAACCATATCCGTTTTTCTAAAAGACGAAGCCAGTCATCATCCAAAAGGCTGATACCCCTCTGGACGCTGATCAAATGGTATAGACGCGCATAAAACTGGAATAAGACAGGGGCGTTTTCAGATATGACGCCTCGCATCACCCTGTTTGGCACGCATGGCCACCTCAGCCGCCATGATTTCTCGCCAGAGCGCACCTCCTAAAACCCCGTCATCAACACGATCTGTCCTCAGCCGAGGAGAGTTAGCATACATAAAGCTCCTCCCAACGTCAGGATTATGCTGCGGCGCAAAGAGACGCGCCAAAGCGCCCGATGGCCGCCCAAACCACCCGTTCTTCTGAGCCCATCCCAAGGCCTGCAGGTGATGGCGCCGGAGAAGACCAAGGTTACGCTTTCCCTGTTCTGTCACAGGCGTCAGGGTGAAATTCTTGACCAGCGTATGGGGCTGCCAGATACCGACAGCAGTCGGTGAAGGGCGTTCCCGAGCCACAATCATATTTTCAACCGGCGCTTTTTTCTCACCCGGTCCTACGCTTTCCTTCGGTACGCTTCCCTTCGGAAAGGGAGAGCCATCCGCACCAGACAGGATGCGCGAAGTCAATTTCTTGGTTCTGACCAACTCATGACCAGGGCTAGGGTTCATGGGCGTTGGAACGGCTTTCTTCCGGACCACCTTCTCACCCTGTGTTTTGAGCCCTTTCCGAAAGGCGGCAAAACCCTCTTTGGGAGTTATGTTCCGCATTCCATTCAGTTCTTCAAGAAACCAGATTGCCGCTTCATCACACAGGTCAGAAAAGAGAATTTCACCTGGCTTTGTCCGCTCTGCCTTATACAGCTTGGCCATGTAATCCATGGTGTCGCTATGAGAGCGGACAGGACCATCAATATAGAAACCGAGCTGAAATTTTTTCCTTACGATCTGACAAAACTCTGTCCAGATCTCCTTGGGCATCGGTGTGTTTAGAGTATAGAAAAAATTCACATGCCCATTGACCTTAACGTCTCGTTTGGGACAGCGCGCGAAAGCAAAGTCATTCATGAGCAAATGAATTTGAAATCCAAATTGCACATAAGCACTGTTTTTATACCAATAGAGCATTCGGCTGATACGGGCGCGTAATTTCTTCATCTCTTTTTTAAGGTCACCGTAAACGCCAATATGCACTTTTGAAGTAAAAGTCCCGACGCAAAGCGGTATGACAGGGACAAGTCCTCTCGAAGAACTCTTGTCATCCTCGTTTTTTGGAGCATGGCGTTTTTTCGGGAAGGTGAGCGTATGAAAATACAAAAGATCGTCTGCTAACTGCCGCCGGATACCATAGGCCTGCGAAGGAATGAGCAACGTGCGACGCAGGCGAATGCCCGGCAGATGTTCAACCGCCAAGGTCACTTCGCACACACGATCTATCTCTTCTGTCCTCGTATGGGTCGCAAGGCCTGCTTCTTTCATAAGACGGAGAGGACGGGCATCCATATTGCGAAGGCGCTCACGCAAGTCATGATCCATACCGGTTTTGCGTCCCGTCCATGGGGCTGCCAATTCCGCAAATGTCGCGCATCGTTTCCGAAAAGAGACCATGATCCACCTCCTGAGAGAGTTCCATTACCCAGACCTGACATATTCAAGGCCTTATGGAAGGATTATAGCCTAGGAAATTGACAATTTCATGTTTTGTTCTTGGTTGTAATCAAAGCTATCGTCATGGTTCTGAAGACAAAAACAGATTAAGCGAAGTCAAGAAGCCCCTCTGGCAAATCGTGAATGCTCGGCCTCCAATCATGAAGACACGATAGGATAGGGAATCACATAATCGTGAGCACCCTTCAACGCCTTCTAAAGCATGAGGAGGCAGTTTTGATCGTCGGTCAGATTTTAACAAATGCTTACCCGCCGATACGATGACACTTCATTTGTATAAACGTATGTGATACATATGTTCATACAAACAAGGGAGGTCTTCCATGTCTGCTGTTACATTTCGGGTAGATGAAGCCCTGAAGGCGGCTGCCGTTGAGAAACTATCGGCGCAAGGCATCTCTCTTTCTGATGCATTGCGCGATACTCTGGCCTACATCGCAGAAACCGGCCGGTCCCCAGTTAAACGTCAGCTTGTCACGGATGAGGATGCCCACCTTCTCGAAATTGTTCGTGAACGCCTTAAAAACCCTGCCCCAAAACACCGTATGACTTTTACAGAGTTGAAGAGCCGTCATCGCGAATGAAAGAGTATTCGCTTGAATTCGATGAGAGGGCATTGAGAGAATGGGATGCGCTCGACGGGAGTGTCCGCAAGAAATTAATCTGGAATCCTCATCCCCGAGGAAATGAGTTCCATCGTGATCTGACTGGATTTTATAAAATCAAACTTCTTAAAAGACTTCTTAAATCATTGGATCCTTGCTCATTACGCCTACTTACCACGCCACAGAATCAACGTGACAGCACCAGTCGACCCACTGAATGATGCTCACGCGCGCAACTGATTTCCGCTCTGGCGAAAAAAGGTGGCAGAGGCATCATGCCTCTGTCGTGATAAATGAGTTGCTGTTAATCTTTCGGTCAAGCGAAGGGGAGCAGGCCAGCGTAATGGAATCCAATATCGAAGCACTTGAAAAACGCCTGTGGACGGCGGCGGATCAACTGCGCGCCAACAGTGATTTTGCCAGTAACGAGTATTTCTTGCCCGTCATGGGCCTGATTTTCCTACGCCACGCCTACAGCCGCTATCTGGCCGTGAAGCCGGAGATCGAGGCGGGCTTGCCGAGACGCGGCGGTGTAACCCGGCCGCTGACCAAAGAAGACTTCACCAGCCGGGGCGCTATCTTCCTGCAACCCGAAGCGCAGTTCGATCATCTGGCCAGCCTGCCGGACGGTGCGGATCGCGCAAAGGCGATCATTGCTGCCATGGAGGCGGTGGAAGGTGACTATGCCGCGCTGGCGGGCGTGCTGCCCAAAAATGAATATCAACAACTGGAAAACGATGTTTTGGGCGATGTGCTGCGCATCTTCAACGATCCGGCGCTTCAGAATGCTAAGGGCGATGTGTTCGGGCGCATCTACGAATATTTCCTGACGCAGTTTGCCGATCAGAGCGCGCATGACGGCGGCGAGTTCTTCACGCCTCCATCCATTGTGCAGATGATCGTCAACGCGATCGAGCCGGATCATGGCAGCGTGCTGGACCCCGCCTGCGGTTCGGGTGGCATGTTCGTCCAGAGCGCGCATTTCATCGAGAAGATGCAGCAAGACCCGACCAAGGTCGCAACCTTTTACGGTCAGGAAAAGAACGCAACGACCATCCGGCTCGCCAAGATGAACCTTGCCGTCCACGGGCTGGAGGGGCGGATTGAACCCGGCATCACCTATTATACCGACGCGCATGAACTGATGGGAAAAGCCGATTTCGTGATGGCCAATCCTCCGTTTAACGTGGACGAGGTGGACGCGGAGAAGATCAAGAAAGACCCCCGCCTGCCTTTCGGTCTGCCCGGCGTGAACAAGAGCAAGAAGGTTTCCAACGGCAATTATCTATGGATTAGCTACTTCTACAGCTATTTGACGGAAACGGGGCGCGCGGGCTTTGTCATGTCGAGCCAGGCGTCGAGCGCAGGCGGCGAGGAAGCCAAGGTTCGGCAAAAGCTGATCGAGACCGGCCATGTCGATGCCATGATCGCGATCCGGAGCAATTTCTTCTACACACGCACCGTCCCGTGCGAATTGTGGATGTTCGACAAGGCGAAGGCGGCGGAGCACGCCGACAAGGTGCTGATGCTCGATGCGCGGCAGGTATTCCGCAAGGTGACGCGTAAGGTTTTCGACTTCTCCCCCGAACAGTCGCAGAATCTGACGGCGATCTTTTGGCTCTATCGTGGGCAGGAGGAGCGGTTCCGCGAACTGGTCGCCGCCTATCTGGACCGGGCGATGGCAGAGGCGCTGGCGGGCGATGCGGCGATGGAGCCGTTTCTGGATGCGCTGGACGGACTGATCGAGACGCTGGATGAAGGCGCGCCCGACAAGTTGACCGAGGCCCGCGCGGTTTTTCAGGCGGATTGGGACGCTTACGTCGCAGCGACCAAATCACTGGGTGACGAATGGGCTGACGGCACGGCTGCCATTGCCGAACTACATGAAGGCCATGGCGATTTGGAGCCACTGGCGGAGACCAGCCGAGATCTGGTGAAGCAGGTCGACCAGTTGTTCAAGCTGGCAGAGAAGGCGCATCGCGATACGGGCGGCAAACGGGGCAAAACCAGCCCGGTCAAGGCGCTGGAGGAGGCGCGGGCGGATGCCGTCGATCAGCTGAAACTGGTGCGCTATTTCCACCGGCAGGTGCACTGGCTGCTGAGCCGCTTTCCCGATGCACGGCTGGTCGCGGTGCCGGGGCTGGTCAAGCTGGTGGATCGCGCGGAACTAGCGGCGAACGACTGGTCGCTGACGCCGGGCCGCTATGTCGGCGTAGCCCCGGAAGAAGAGGATGAGGATTTCGATTTTGAGGGGGTGATGCGCGATATTCATATCGAGCTGGCGGGGTTGAATGAGGAAGCGGCGTCGCTAGCGGCGCAGATTCAGGCGAATTTTGCGGGGCTGGGATTGTGAGCTGGCCAGAAATGCCTCTGGATCAGCTTGGCACGGTGGCGCGCGGAAAGTCACGCCATAGGCCGAGAGATGCCGCGCATCTATACGGCGGGCCATATCCTTTCATCCAGACGGGAGACGTTAAACACGCGGGCCTTTACCTCTCAGATTTTGATCAGACGTATAGCGAGGAAGGCTTAGCGCAAAGCAAGTTGTGGCCTGAAGGAACGCTTTGCATCACGATAGCGGCAAATATTGCAGACACATCCATCCTTAAGATCGAAGCATGTTTTCCTGACAGCATAATCGGCTTCATACCTGATCCCGAAAAAGCAGATGCGCGCTTCATAAAATATCTGTTTGATGCTCGCTTTAAGCGCCAATATCAGACGTTCACCCAAGGAGCTGCGCAGGACAATCTCAGCCAAGGAAAGCTGCTTTCGCTTGATTTTCCGGTACCAGATCTACTAGAGCAACAGCGGATCGCCTCCATCCTCTCAGCGTATGATGATCTGATCGAGAACAACCGGCGACGGATTGCTTTGTTGGAGCAGACCGCGCAGCAGCTTTACAAGGAATGGTTCGTCCGCTTCCGCTTCCCTGGCCATGAACATGTCAAAATCATCGACGGCGTGCCGGAGGGATGGGAGCGGAAGGCTCTTCGCGATGTGGCGACCCTTAACTATGGAAAGGCGCTAAAGGAAGAAACTCGTGTCCCCGGTGGTGTGCCAGTCTATGGATCTAGCGGGATTGTCGGGTCGCACGATAAGGCGCTGGTCAACGGACCAGGGATTATTCTCGGTCGAAAAGGTAACGTGGGCAGTGTACGCTGGTCGCATTGCAATTTCTTCCCGATCGATACAGTTTATTTTATCGCCTCCGATCAGTCCGATTTTCATTTGTATCTTACTCTGCAACACATGCAATTCATGAGTACAGATGTTGCTGTTCCCGGTTTAAACAGGGAATTCGCCTATAGTCGCTCGTTAATTCGGCCATCGGCTACCATTGGTGCTCGGTTTGAAGAGGAAGTAACACCCGTCTTTCTTCAGATACAAAAGCTGACCGAATGGAATGAAAAGCTGGCCAAAGCCCGCGACCTACTCCTCCCCAAATTGATGAGCGGAGCGATCACCGTATGAAGCCGTTGAACGAAGACACGCTGGTTCAGGCGACCATGGCCGACTATCTGGCCGATGCGCTGGGCTGGGACAGCGTGTATGCGTTCAACACCGAAACACTAGGTGCGGAAGGCACGCTGGGCCGCGCGTCCGAACAAGATGTCATCCTCACCCGCCATTTGGGCGAAGCGCTGATCCGGCTGAATCCCGGCCTGCCGGACTCGGCCTATGCCGACGCGCTGCGCCAGATTACCGATGCGCCGCTGGGGTCGAGCCTGATGGCGATTAACCGTGACGCCTATGCACTGCTCAAGGATGGCGTGCAGGCCAGCTTCCGCAATGCGAAGGGTGAACTAGTCAAACAGCGGCTGCGCCTGATCGATTTCGACACGCCCGAGAACAACCATTTCCTGTGCGTACGGGAATTGTGGATCAAGGGTGACCTGTATCGCCGCCGCGCCGACATTATCGGTTTCGTCAACGGCCTGCCGCTGCTGTTTGTCGAATGCAAGGCAGTCCACAAGGACATTCGCCACGCCTATGAGCAAAATCTGTCCGACTATAAGGACACGATTCCTCACCTGTTCCACCACAACGCCTTCATCATCCTGACCAACGGTCATGAGGCGAAGATTGGTTCGCTCTCCAGCCATTATGA
The DNA here is from genome assembly GCF_047723935.1 of Gluconobacter sp. Classification (NCBI taxonomy): domain Bacteria; kingdom Pseudomonadati; phylum Pseudomonadota; class Alphaproteobacteria; order Acetobacterales; family Acetobacteraceae; genus Gluconobacter; species Gluconobacter sp. The sequence goes on along the minus strand of NZ_JBDOBO010000050.1, from coordinate 1,534 downwards.
GCATTTCAACGACTGGAAGCGGCTGGAAGAGGATGAACCGGGCGTTGTCAATCTGGAGACGATGCTGAAGGGCATCTGCGCCAAGGCCAATTTCATCGACATCTTGGAAAATTTCATCCTGTTCGATGATGGCGGCGAGCGGCTGGTCAAGATTGTGGCGCGTAATCACCAGTATCTGGGCGTCAACCGAGCCTTCGCGGCGGTGCAGGACCGCAAGGCGCGGAGCGGCAAGCTGGGCGTGTTCTGGCACACGCAGGGATCAGGCAAGAGCTATTCCATCGCCTTCCTGACGCAGAAGGTCCATCGGAAGATCGGGGCGAACTTCACCTTTCTGGTCTGCACTGACCGCATCGACCTGGACAGCCAGATTTACGGCACCTTTGCCGGATGCGGCCTCGTCAACAACGACAAGGCGCAAGTGCGGGCCGGAACGGGTGCGGAGCTGAAATCGCTGTTGGCGGTGCAGAAACCCTATGTCTTCACGCTGATCCATCGCTTCAATCAGGATGTAAATCCCAACAATCCCTATTCGGATCGCGACGACATCATTGTCATCACCGACGAAGCGCACCGGACGCAGAATGGCCTCCTGTCGCTCAATATGCGCAACGCCTTACCCAATGCCAGCTTTCTGGGCTTCACCGGCACGCCGTTGATGACAGGCGACGAGACGACGAAGCAGACGTTCGGCGACTATATCTCCACCTATGATTTTCAGCGCGCGGTGGAGGATAGTGCCACCGTGCCGCTTTATTATGATGCGCGCGGGGACAAGCTGGGCGTCGCCACCAACGACCTGAACGAGAGGATCGCAGCCAAGCTGGAAGAGCTGGAGCTGGACGATCCCAATGTGACCGAACGGCTCGAAAATGAGCTGAAGCGCGAATATCACATCATTACCGCCGAGACCCGGCTGGACACCGTCGCAGCGGATTTCGTGGAGCATTATACGACCGCCTGGGAAAGCGGCAAAGCCATGCTGGTCTGCATCGACAAGGTGACGTGCGTCCGCATGCACGCGCTGATCGCGAAGCATTGGGATTTGCGAATTGCCAGCCTTGAAAAGGCGCTGGCGCAAGCCACCGACGAACAGGATCTGGCCGATCGGCAGCGCCAGCTTGTATGGGTTAAGTCCACCAGGGCGGCCGTGGTGGTTTCGGAAGAACAGGGCGAAGTCGACAAATTCCGGAAATGGGATTTGAACATCGTGCCGCACCGGGCGCTGATCAAGAATGGCTTTGAAACGAACGACGGCAAGCGCATCGATCTGGAAACGGCCTTCAAGAAACAGGACCATCCATTCCGTATCGCCATCGTCTGCGCTATGTGGCTGACCGGTTTCGATGTGCCGAGCCTTTCGACCCTGTATCTGGACAAGCCGCTGAAGGCGCACACGCTGATGCAGGCCATAGCGCGCGCCAACCGGGTAAGTGCCGGGAAGAACAACGGCCTGATTGTCGATTATTGCGGAATATTGAAGAACCTCCGCAAGGCGCTGGCCACCTATGCCGGGACGCCTGGGGGTGGGCTGGGC
>NZ_JBDOBO010000049.1:0-18329 GCF_047723935.1 Gluconobacter sp. | reverse complement strand
GCTACCCGATCGGGTTCTTTCATCTCGACATAGCGGAAGTCCAGACCGCTGAAGGTAAGCTGTACCTCTTCGTTGCCATCGACCGGACAAGCAAATTCGCTGTCACACAACTGGTCGGGAAAGCCGATCGGAAGACCGCCTGGGAATTCCTCGAATATCTCCTGAGCATCATCCCTTACCGGATCCACACCATCCTGACCGACAATGGGATCCAGTTCGCTGACCAACCCCGTAATCGCAATACGGCCTGGTCGCGTCCCATGCGCTTCGACATGATCTGCGAAGCTCACGGGATCGAACATCGTCTGACGAAACCCAATCATCCCTGGACGAACGGTCAGGTTGAGCGGATGAACCGGACAATCAAGGAGGCAACCGTCAAACGCTTCCATTACGACAGTCATGAGCAGTTGAGGACACACCTCAACGACTTCATGGCAGCCTATAATTTCGGGCGAAGGCTCAAGACCCTCAGTGGCCTCACACCTTACGAATATGTCTGCAAAATATGGACTTCAGAGCCAGAAAGATTCATCCTCAATCCAACCCATCAAACCACGGGACTAAACACCTAGAGTACGTCCCTGATTGTCGCACCGGGCGTGCGATTTTGCTCCTAAAGCCGCCATGTAAACGACTAAAAGTTTCCGCATGAGCGACCTTTTGCCCCGCTTGCCTGCGAATGGGCACGGACTACGGGACTGTCGAGCATACATCGGTCAGCCTCAGCTCTACTAGGGTTTGCAACAGGCATCCCACACGCCCTGTTCGGCCCGACGGCGAAGCCGGACATAAACGGAGTTCCACTTGCCATAGCGTCCAAGCAGGTCCCGCCGAGGATAGCCTGTGCCCAGAACATGTAGCATGCCATTGAGAAACAGGCGATTGTCTCCGGATGGTCGAGCTCAACGTTCGCGCTCAGGCGGCAGAAGCGGAGCAATCATCGACCATTCATGATCTGTCAGATCGCCTTGTGCCATACCTATTCTCCCTGCTCCTCATCCCACAGGCAGGAAGTGAATTAGATCTTAGGTAGATCGTATAGACCTTTTGTCAACGTGACCTGAGCGCTTGGTAAGTATAAATTTATAAAAGCGATTTCGGTTAAGGGGTTAGTAAAATTATTATGTCTTCAATAGACGATATTTTATTTCCATATCCTTTTTCCTGGAATGGCTTGTAGCAACATTTTCGTGTAGGGGGAGGCAGGTTCCCTGATAATCTGTTCCACATCACCGTATTCCTGCTGTTTCCCATGCCGGATAACGGAAAGCGTATCGGCAATCAGCCTGACAACGGCCAGATCGTGAGAGACGAAAACGAATGTCAGCCCGAGTTCTTTCTGCAATTCGGAGAGAAGATCCAGAATCCGGGCCTGCACGGTAACGTCGAGGGCGGAGACAAACTCATCCAGAACGAGAATGTCAGGCTTAGCCGCCAGTGCCCGGGCCAAAGCAACGCGCTGGCATTGGCCGCCGGATATTTCTGAAGAATAACGATCCAGAAGAGCCTCTGGCAGACGCACGCTTTCCAGTAGCTCATGCAGGCGTGCATTGCGCCAGACTTTGCCCTCAGAAAAATGATTGCGTAGGGGTTCTTCAATAATCTGGCGGATTGTCAGCCGTGGATCCAGAGAACTCCAAGGGTTCTGATAGACGAGTTGCATGCTCCGAAGACGCTGGCGGCGTTCTGTGGAGGTCTCGGAGAAAATATCTTTACCGTTGATGTGAACTGAGCCGGATTGCGGGGGGATGAGACCCATCAGGCACCGCAAAAGAGTCGTCTTCCCGGACCCTGACTCGCCAATGATGCCGTGCGTTGTTCCGCGCTGAACGCTGAAGGAAAGGCGGTCGATAGCGGTTCGTGATCCATGTGCGACGGTCAGGTCCTGAACCTGAATGACGGGCCGCGCATCTGAAACCGGGCGTTCGGGTGTTGCGGGACGCGCGTGAAAAGCGGGCGAGTCAGCCAGCAGCTTTCTGGTGTAGGGCGACTGCGGATTTTCAAACAGAGTGCGGCTCGTGTTCCGCTCTACAATCTGACCGTGCTGCATGACGATCATGTCGTGCGCGCGATCCCGTGCGACGGCAAGATCATGCGTGATCATGAGCACGGAAGAGCCGCTTTCTTCCCGCAGGCGGTCAAGCAGGTCGAGAATCTGACTCTGAATGGTGACGTCCAGGGCGCTGGTTGGCTCGTCAGCAATGATGAGCGGCGCGGCGAGGGCAACGGCAATGGCAATGAGAACGCGTTGTTTCATGCCCCCGGAAAGTTCATGCGGGAACTGTGAAAAACGGCGTTCGGGTTCGGAAAAACCAACATGCTCCAGCAGGTGCAGAACGTGCCCGCGTCTTTCCGCCCGGCTCTGGGGGGTATGAAGGCGCAGAACTTCCTCAATCTGTTTTCCAACCGGAAGGCACGGATCGAGAGAATTCGAGGGGTCCTGTGGGATAAAGCCGATCTGGCGACCGCGAATGGCATTCAGGCTGCGTGGTGTCGCGTCTGGAAGGGAGATCCCATTCAGGGTGATGGTGCCGTGCGTAAGACGCGCATTGGAAGGCAGCAGCCGGATGATCGCTTTGGCAACGGTCGATTTTCCAGACCCGGATTCCCCGATCAGGGCCATCGTCCGGCCGGGAAACGTCTGGAAGGAAATGTTTTCCACTGCCGGCTTCCCATCATAGGAAATGCCAAGGCGGCTGACATCAAGGACCGGGGACTGCGTGTTCATGGCTGACCCTCCCCTGGGCGCGTGATGGCGTGGCTCAGGCGGTTTGTGGCGAGTGCAACCGTCAGCAGGGCCAGACCGGGAAAGGTGGTCATCCACCAGGCCGTCGCCAGATAGTCGCGCCCTTCCGCAATCATCAGGCCCCATTCGGGTGTGGGAGGGGGCGCGCCATAGCCGAGGAAGCCAAGGGTGGCGAGTGAGAGGATCGCCGTGCTGTAGCGCAGGACCGCCAGCCCCAGAACCGGTCGGAAGGCATTGGGAAGGATGTGCCACCAGATCATGCCGCCAAAGCCCGTCCCAGACAGGCGTGCGGCCTCGATATAGGGCATGGCGCGAAGACTGCGGACCAGATTGCGGATGATCCGTGCAAAGCCTGCCGTCTGGCTGATGCCCACGGCTATGGCAGCATGAACGGGGCCAAAGCCTGTCAGGATCACGACGGTCAGAGCCAGCAGCAGTTCCGGAATGGAAAGAAGCACGTCGATAAGGCCGGACAGAGCCTTATCCACAACCGGCGCTGACAGGGCTGCCAGGCCGCCGATGAAAGACCCGAGAATCACGGCCGTGAGGGTGGCAAGGAACGCCGCGGGCAGCGTTTCGCGTGCGCCATAGACGATACGTGCCAGAACGTCGCGGCCAAGCTGATCCGTTCCAAACCAGTGGGCCCAGCCGGGTGCCAGGAGATGGTCTTTTGCAATGCCTGTCGTGGGATCGTTGCTGGTCAGGGCGGACGGCCAGAGGATGGCCAGCGCAAAAATGGCAAGAACCCCCACGGACAGGATGCTTTCCGGACGGAAGAGGGAGAGGCGCTTCATGATCCGGATTTTTCCTTCCATTCCGCCGTGGAGGAACGCAGGGTCGGATTGATCAGGGGGATCAGGAGGTCAACCGCCAGATTGGTTGCCACGAAACCCGTGGCGCCGATCATGACAATGGCCTGCAAAACCGCAACATCCTGTCCGGAGACGGCATCACGGGTGAGACGGCCCAACCCGTTCAGGCCGAAGATGGTTTCGGTCACGATGGCCCCGGCAATCAGTTCTCCGAAAGAAAGGCCGGCCATCGTCAGGGATGGCGTGACGGAATTGGGCAGCACATGCCTGAAGAAGACGGATGCCTGACTGGCCCCCTTGGTCCGGATGGCCATGACGAAAGGCAGTCTTTCGGTTTCCTCGATCTGCTGGAGCAGGAGCTTGGCCTGTGGCGCGGCGATCGGCAGGCTGACCGCAAGAGCGGGAAGAATAACGCCCTCCCAGGGACCTACGCCCACCACAGGCAAAAGATGGAGTTTGAAGGACAGCACCTGGATAATGAATATCCCCGACCAGTAGAGCGGAATGGCGCTCCAGAATCCGGGAAGGGCATGGAAAGCCTGACGCAGTGCGCGCAGAGGAAGAAGACTGGCGCCTGTGGCGATGAGGAGCGTCCAGACAAGCGAAAGGATGAACCCCACAACGGCCAGCCTTAAGGTGACAGGCAATGCGGCGGCGATCAGGGGCCGGACGGGTACGCCGAGCTGGACGGAATATCCGAAATCTCCGTGAAGCATCTGTCGGAGCGTGTGGAAATACTGGAGTACGGGGCTCGAAGATCCGCTGTAGAGAACGCGCATGGCGTCGATCTGTTCGGGCGAGAGGCCAAGCTCGGGATCCATGAACCGGACCATGACGGCATCGCCGGGCATCATCTGCAACAGGAAGAACGTCACCGTGAAAGCCCCCCAGAGGATCAGGAGCGCACGGAGGCTCTGGATGCCGGCATTGCGGCCGAGGTGGCGGAGCAGCGAGAATGATCCGCCGGTTCGGGAGCTGCTCATGGGCGGTTCAGTTCCATATTCTGAAAGACAGGCCGTCCAACGGCCTCGAACCCAAGGCCCGTCAGGTTTGGCGCGGTGGCATAGACCTGCGGTTCTTCGAAAAGCGGGATGTCGTAGGCATTGTCGATCAGGTATTTCTGTACTGCAACGACCTGTTTGAGACGTTCGGCACGATCGGTTTGGGAGGCAATATCAAGCAGCATGGCGTTCAGGGGCGGGTCCTGAAAATGCTGCACCTTTTTGCTTTGCCCATCCTTTTGCAGAAGGGCGTCGCGGTTTCTCGGGAAGAACTCGCTTTTCAGCACATCGGGGTCTGCCCGGCCGACTTCCGAAACCGTCAGAGGGGTTCTCTGCGGATCAAGATTGTCGAGCAGTACACCTGCCGCCGAGCCGGACATGATATCGAGTTCGACACCCAGCTTTCGCCATTGCTGCGCCACAAGCTCAAGCATGGTCTTGTTCTGCGGGTGAGGAAGGGAGATGTGGATTCCCAGACGCAGCGGATGGCCATCTTTGTAGCGCAGGCCGTCTTCGCCGCGCTTCCATCCTGCACTGTCGAGCAGTTGTGCGGCACGGGCCGGGTCAAATGTCAGCTTCTCGGAAAGATCGATAAACCCGGCGGCTTTTGATGAAATGACGGAACGTGCCAGAGGGTAGTTCTCTGAATAGAGAACATTGACGATTTCCTGCCGGTCCGTTCCGTGCAAAAGGGCTTCCCGAACGCGGATATCCGCCACAAGCGGATTCTCCGGACGAAAGGCGAGGCCTGTGTTGACGCCACGGGTCGAGGGCGCATGGAGGCTGTATCCGGCGTGCCTGATCTGCTCTTCATCATATGCTTCGACCTGACGGATGATATCTGCCTGACCCGCCAGAAGAGCACCAACCCGGATGCTGTCTTCAGGCACGACCAGAATTTTGATCTGGTCCAGTCTGGCGCGTGCGGGGCGATCTTCCGGGCCCCAGCTGTAGTCCTTGCGGGCCGTAAGATCGACTTCCTTGCCCGGAATATCCGCCGAGACGACGAAGGGGCCGGAGCCGATGACGTTGGATGCAATGCCGAGTTCATCAAAAGAGCGGTGAAGGGTACCGGGTGAGACGATCCCCGATCCCAGAACGGACGTGGCCTGCAGAAAGCCGGGGGCGGGGTGGGTGAAGTAAAATTTTACGGTAAGAGGGCCGAGAACCTCCGCATGATCGAAATTGCTGATTGCTTCCGAAACCGGGAAATGCAGCGCGGTGTTGCCTTTGCCGTAGGTCTGGTAATTCAGAGCCACGGCACGCGCATCAAGCGGCGATCCATCCGAGAACGTGACATCGGGACGGATTTGGAACGTGTATTCCGTATCGTCCTCATTCATGGACCAGTCGGTTGCCAGCCAGGGCCTGATTTGCAGCGTCTGGGGATCCTGCCAGGTCAGACGATCGGTAATCTGGCTGAGAATTCCACCATTGGGATAAAATCCTCCGGCTGGAGGATAAAGATTCGTGTGTTCCTGCGGCTCCAGATACGTGATGGTTCTGCTTCGGGAATGACCCTCCGCGCCGGGCATGGAGAACGCGCAGGCGAGCAGGAGCAGGCCTGTAGGGAAAAGCCGGAAAGGAATGGCAGCAGGAACCGGCATTTTCACCTTCGAAATGGTGTGGTCACAGGTTGGGGAAGGGTATTTAATTAACGAAGAAGATTCGTGTTAGCTTCTAATAGGCTATCTTGAAATGATGATTGTGAATAGGGGCCGGCAAGGACATCAGGAAAATTTTCGGTCTGTTTCACCTGAAATCTGCCTGGATTTTTCCCGCTTTCTCCGGGAAAACGTGGGTTTTGTTGGGAATTTAAAAAGACTAAAACAAATAGTTCAACTAATTTAATACCTTGCGGTAATGTTTTTTATGTACCAAAGAATTTCTAGAAACTTTTTGGTTTGGTGATTCGTCGCTGACATAACATCGTGTTTGGTAGTGAAATAGATATGCTGTACAGACGGAGCTATGATCGCCTGCAGTACGCAGGCATGCGTCCTGTGACGTTTGCTACCACCCTGCTTCTGTCCCTCGGTGTGGCGCCTGTGGCTATCGCGTCCGATGTGACAAAGCATTCTGATGATGCACAATCAGTGCGCAGAAGTCACAAGGAAACCCGCAAGACGGCTGAAGTGGCGCAGGCCCGGCCCGAAAGCCGCGTCTCCGTGCCCCAGACGCGTTCTGGAACGGTCCTTCCTCCTGCTCGCGCGAAAGACGTGGAAGATCATGGCTCTGCGGAAGAGGTTCTGGCCAAAGGAAGCCGCGAGAATGTTGCATCTGCGTTCCGGGTCTCTACACCCACAAAAAGCACGGTGCGTGTTGCGACCGTTACGGGGGCGCAGCTTCTCCAGACCGGCCAGACCAATGTCATCGCAGCCCTGCAACAGACCTCTCCGGAGCTGAACGCGCCCCCCGGCGGCGGCGGCGGCGCGTATTCCACGACCCCGACCCAGACTGTCATCCTCCGGAACCTAAACGCTGATGAAACGCTCGTTCTGGTCAATGGCGTGCGGCGCCATACCAGCGCGCTTGGCAATTGGGGAGATGGTCCCGCCAAGGGAACCCAGCCGGCCGATCTGAGCCTGATCCCTCTGAGTGCAATCGATCATATCGAAATTGTTACGGAAGGTGCGACGGCGCTTTACGGGCAGGATGCGATCGGGGGCGCCATTAATATTGTGCTTAAGTCGGGTGCCAGAAATGGTGGCACCGTCAATCTCATGAACAGCGGATTTTACGCCAGGGATGGCCAAGCCTTTGAGGGCTATGGTGACATTGAACACAAGATCGGAAATCAGGGTGGGGGCATCGATGTTGCCTGGCAGGTTTTAAACCAGCTCCCCAGCCATCGTGATGCCCTGAATACGGCCAACCTCTATTCCCTGCCGCAGGACGCGGACATGAAAAACCGCGTCGGGCAGGACGTTAACCGTGTTGAAGGCGTCAGCAAGTCCCTTGCGGAAGTGTTCAGCTTCAACGGGCATATCCCGATTACGGATCGGGTAGAGGGCTATGCGACCGGCACGCTGGCGCATCGCTCGACGGATCGGGTCGGGTTTTTCCGTGGGCCCGCCAACAACAATACGACGCGCGCGCTTTATCCGAACGGATATTCGCCAATCGAAGTGTTTGATGAGCTTGATTTTCAGGTCAATGGCGGCCTCCGTGGCGTTCTTCACGATGGGCTGGCCTGGAATACCTATGCGTCCTTTGGTCGTGAACGGGTGAACGAAGACGTTGAAAATGATGAGAATCCGACTTTTGGTGTGGATAGCCAGACGAGCTTCCATCAGGGCCAGCTGATTTCATCCGAGCTGATTGGCGGCGCGAAGTTTTCGAAAAAATTCGATGTTCCGCATCTCGCCAAACCTGCGGAACTGAATTTTGGCCTTGAATATCGGCATGATACCTATCAGATCGGCCAGGGTGATTATCAGTCCTGGGCGACCGGGCCTGTGCTTGCCGGGCAGACGGGTGTTCAGCCAAGCTCCGGTGCGGCCGGCTATGCCGGGTTCGAGCCGCAGAATGCAGGCAACTGGTCGCGGGACATTTTTGACGGTCATGTCGGGCTGGACCTGTTCCTGACGAAAAAATGGGAAATGACGATCGGGGGGCGCGCTGTCAGCTATTCTGACAAGGGGGCAGCTCCGACCGGCTCCATCGGAATGCGGTATAATTTCACCAAACGCTTTGCGCTGCGTGCGAGCGTCAACACGGGGTACCGCGCGCCGACTCTGGGGGCCGTTCATTACAATGCAACGTCTACCGGACCCGGGCAGGTAACGGAAAATCTGTCGTCATTCGATCCGGTTGCCAAGCTGCTGGGTGCCACGGGCGTTAAAGGCGAGACGTCCCGCAGTTACGACATCGGGTTTGACTGGTCTCCCATTGATGCGCTGCATCTGACGCTGGACGGGTATCGTATTGATATCAACGATCGGATCGAGAGCACCACGGAGTTTTCCGGCACCCAGATGAACCAGTTTCTGTACGAGCAGGGCATCAGCAGCAGCCCGACGGACAGGATATTCGTCAATTACATGACCAATATTGGCAATACGACCACCAACGGCTTTACGGCCAAGCTGAGCTACCAGTTTCCGCTTGCACCGCGCTGGGGCGTGCTGATCGGAAGCGTGCAGGCCAATGTGGCCGATACGGAAGTCACCCATTATGCTGCTACACCCGAGGTTCTCCAGCAGTTGGGGCAGACGTATTACGACAGCCTTTCGCGCAATAACCTCCTGCGGGCCTCTCCCAAGAACAAGGAGTCCTTTGCACTGAACTGGTCCAGGGGGCCGTACAGTGTGTATGTGCAGGAACAGCGTTACGCCGGGGTAGAGTGGATCAATTACAGCGGCGATCCGTCTTCGACTTGGACGCATATCCGCCCGCAGGTTCAGACCAATCTTGCACTCAGTGCGCGGGTTGGACACGGATTTACCCTGAGCGCAGGGGCCAATAATCTGTTCAACAAGTATCCGACCCGCGTGAAGGAGAGCACAATCTCTGAAACGCAGGGCACCATCAAGTATCCGACGACTGCTCCTGGTGGGTATGAGGGCGGATATTACTATGCGAAAATTGGGTACGTCTTTTGAGCGCCCTCACCAGTCACTCCTTTTGGGATGAGCCAATGACAACAGAATTTTCCTTTGAAGCAGACCCGCCTCAGGACCTGATCGATCATGTCGTTGGGATTGAGGAAGGATCGTGGCTCGACATCTTGAGGCGTAACCGTAGTGTTCTGCGTGACAATGCACAGGAAAGCGCCGCACTTCTTCTTAATCCGAAACGGGAGGACGGATTTTCCAGAACGGAACGTCTGGCGGTCGCGTCGTTTGTCGCCGGGTTGCATGGGGAACAGGAAATCTATCGCCTGTATCTGGCCCTTCTGAAGCGAAGCAGGGACGGCGATGCTCTTGCTGCCACCATCACGCATCTTGTGCGGGACGGCAGGACCATAGGGCCCTATGGCGCTTACCCGCAGGGGCCGCTGTCGAAGGAAGATCTCAATGGTCTTGTGTTCGATGTCCCCGCTGCGGAGATCGGAACGCGGCTGTCTGCTGCGCTGAGGCATGCGCATCTTCTTGTGTATCATCCGCGCGATGCGTCGGCCGGTGCGCTTGAGGCGTTGCAGGGAGCAGGATGGAGCGAAACGGCCATCGTGACGCTTTCCCAGCTCGTTTCGTTCCTGACCTTTCAGGTCCGGATCATTCATGGCCTGACAGTTCTGCTTCACGCCGGTCCCGCCGTGGGCCAGGCTCTTCCGGAGAGCACATCATGAGCGTCACCCAACAGAGTTCCTCACGCCCGGATCATCGGGAGCCCACTCTTTTCACGGCCGCTGTTCTGGACTGGCATCCCTGGCTTTCACCGCTGGAGGAAAGCGAGCTGACGGAGGAGCATTACGAAGGGCTGGTGGATCGGGCCCGCGCCAAGTCGCCGTATTTTATGCTGCTCGCCCGGGATCCGCGGGTTCTCGGCGCGCGAACCCGCAGCGACAAGGATATTTTTTACAACACTGTCGGTGGACTGGCGCGCAAGGAACGCGAACTCGCGGCAGCGGCTGTTTCGCGTTTCAATGGATGCATCTACTGCGCGTCTGTTCACGCCCGTTTCAGCGAACGGCAGGGTGGTTCACCCGAGGCGCTGGCCGTACTGCTTGCGACTGGAACATTGCCGGTAGAGGCGACGGAGGAGTGGCTGTTTGTCGCGGAAGTGGCCCGCCAGATCTCGCAAACACCCATTGGTTTTTCCGCCGTTCATGTTCGTGCCCTGCGTCAGGTGGGCTTTGACGATGCAGAAATTCTGGATCTGATTAACGCGTCCTCGTTTTTTAACTGGGCGAACCGGCTCATGCTGTCTTTGGGCTATCCAACCCTTCCAGTGGAAAAACAGGGATAAGGTTTTCTTCAGGGAAGAGGAAAACATTGCGGACGCATGGACGGATACTGCACCGTGCGTCCGGCCTTGGTGGAAAACTATTGAAAGCGACTTCGACCGTGTCACGAAAACAGTTCGGATTCTTCACGCGTCTTCTGGATGCGGTCCCGGCCGGCCAGCGTTATGCATTGGCCCTCGAACAGATCAAGGCGGCAGAAACCTACGGCTTCCACAGCGCCTGGGTGGCCCAGCACCATTTTCATGGCGATGAGGGGGGCTTACCGTCGCCTTTTCCTTTCCTGTCCTATGTCGCAGCAAATACATCCCGAATTCGCCTCGGCACGGGGGTTGTCACACTCGTGACGGAAGAGCCGGTGCGCACGGCCGAAGATGCCGTCGTGACCGATATTCTTTCGGGAGGACGGCTTGAAGTCGGGTTCGGCTCAGGAGGAACGCCTGCGTCCTATCTGGCATTCGGGGAGCGGTTCGAGGATCGTCATGCAACGTTCAACCGCAATCTGAACACGGTCAAATCTGCCTGGAAAGGCGGAGAACTTCCCGGCGACAACCAGCTCTGGCCGCAGGGGACGGGACTGGAAAAACGGAGCTGGCAGGCAACATTTTCGGCTTTCGGGGGGAAAAAAGCAGGCGAGGACAGTGATGGCCTGCTGCTGTCCCGCACGCAGCCGCGTTCCGCCGCACGGCCGGATGCCAGCCTGTCGGATCTGCAATTGCCGATCGTTGAAGCATATCTTGCCGCCCTGCCATCGGGACAGGCCCCTCGCATTCTTGCTTCACGCTCGGTTTTTGTCGCAGATGACCGGGAAGAAGCGCTGCAACTGGCCAGGACAGGTCTGTCGCGGCAGGTCAAAAAATTCAGGGCCGCGGGCCATACGATCGACGATACAAATATCGAGACCCTGATCCGGACCTTTGATGTCCATCTGGGAACGCCGGAAGATGTTTTGGAATCCTTGTCAAAGGACAGAACGCTCGATCACGCGACTGAAATCGCCATACAGGTTCACTCCGTCGACCCAGAACACCGCTTTATCCTTCGGTCCCTGGAGCTCTTCGCTACGAAGGTTGCGCCTGAATTATAGATTGAAGCAATCGAAAATCGATTATTGAACGCAGAGGATGTAGAAGATAAGTTATAGGATAGTAAAAAACTTATGTTAGGTGTTTAGGCCACGTTGACAAAAAATCTGATCCAAAGTCTTGCGGCTGCGAGATTGAGGAAGCTCATGAAGGACAAGGCGGTCTTGTCGTAGCGGGTCGCGATACGGCGCATCTGCTTGAGATGGTGGAGCAGCCGCTTGATGCGGTTGTGCTCCCTGTGACGCCGCCAGTCTGTTTTCTGTGGAGCACTGCGGCCTTTGCGTGATGGAATCACCGGTAGGATCTCAATGATCAGCAGACCTTGGCGGAAGCTGTCATAGCCCCGATCAGCCAGCATGGCCCTGGGGTTTGGAGCTGGAAGTGCCATCAGGGCATTTACGGCTTTATAGTCCGAGACCTGCCCGTGGGTGAGGACAAAGCCAAGAGGACGCCCCTGATTGTCGCATCGGGCGTGGATTTTGCTCGTAAAGCCGTCGTTTCGCTCACCCTCCTTAACCGCCCGTCTGTTCAATAGAACCACAGCGGACAGGCGCCACTCGCCTCATACCAGACATCGGGGGTCATTGAAGGATTTCCCAATAGCGGACACTGAATGAGGGCTATAAGCTCATGGAATGCCCGATACCAAGCACCGTACGGATCTTTCAGAGGTGGTCCCGTCTGTTCGGACAGTTTTTTGGGTTAAATAAGCTATAGCCGGTTGTTGTTATGCCGCCATTCTGACGGCACTGTTGCTGGTTCCCGGATCTGGGAACATCTGCCCGTTACGATACACCTCATCAGACCTACGTCCAACCAGCGCCGTATGCGGACGCCTTTCGTTATAATGGGCGATCCATCTGCCAAGCCCGGCCCTCAGCTCTGAGCCCGTCTCGAACGCGTGCAGGTAGACGCATTCGTATTTCAGCGACCGCCACAGACGCTCGATGAACACGTTGTCCAGCCATCGCCCGCGCCCGTCCATGCTGATGCGGATCTGACGCTCTTCCAGGAGCCCATAAAACCCGTCCTCTCTCAGGTCGGGTTATAGCTTATCGCCCTGTCCGAAAAACAGGGGCCACCTCTTTATGAATATGTCTGCAAAATCTGCACTTCCGAGCCAGACATATTCTACATCAATCCAACCCATCAAATTTTGGGACTAAATACCTAGCATAATCCAACGACCAGCGTTCATACGGTCCAAAGCCCTTAACCTGAGAATTGCGCGGTTTCCATGCGCCAAGTTCCTGACCGTAACGTTGCTGGATGAATTGTTGTGCTTTTTTGACTGTCCTACGCTGAGAAACATCCGTGTCAGGCAGGCGAGTGGAGGATTCATCGTGACGTAAACGGGCAGATGGCACAATAACAACGCGTTTCCCCGCTCGCCGAGCCCGCAGACACAAATCAATATCGTTCCAGGTCACAGGCAGAGCTTCCTCCAGCCCTCCGATCTGATTGAATAATGTGCGGCGAATTGCAAGGCAGGCTCCGGTCACTGCGGGCACGTCATACTCAACATCAACATTTTCAGAAAATGTTTCGCCTATCCCGACATGAGTTGCCTTAGGTCCGACCTCCAGGTCGACCCCAGCATGTTGTACGGTCCCATCAGCAAACAGTAGGACTGCCCCGGTTATCCCAATGTCCTGTTGCATCAGAGGGGCAATGAGATAATCAAGCCACAACGCATTGATGACGTCCACATCGTTGTTCAGAAGGACAACCACGTCTCCTTTAGAATGAGCAACACCAACATTGTTCAGATGCGACCAGTTGAACGGACCTGGAGCATTAACCACTGTAACATTCGCACGCTGCCCAGCATTAAGCAGAACTGATTTGGCATCTTCATCCGTCGTTCCATTATCGACGACGACGATTTCAACATGCGGGTAATTCGTGCGGTAGTAGATGGCCTCTAAGACGCGACGGATCAGGCCAGGCTTGTCCTTGGTGGGGATAATAATAGACACGCTAGGTTGATGGGGAGGAAGTCTCAGAAGTGCAGGTCGCACGTCACCAGAAACTTGCCGCGCTCGATGGAGCAAAATGGCAGGAAGATGGCGGATCTGTTCTGTTCTCAGGGAGCTCGACACCATCTCCACTGTAATTCTTCCTGTTGCCAGAAAATCTTGAAACAGCCGTTCAGATAAATCGCGTCGAAAGAGGATTAACCCCGTCAGAAAAGATGAATGCGTTTTGTACCGTATCCATTTTTCCTTAGTCCAAGGGTTACGATATCCAGTCCGGTCTCGAACATCCTCATCAGCATAGATAAGTTCGGCATCGGACGCAGAGGTCAAGGCTTTCCCAATTAGTGCACAAGCGTCTGGTTCAAGACGATCATCCACCTCAAGAACGGCAGTCCAACCTGTCGTTTTAATATCTCGCCCTGTCCTCGCCAGGGAAACACGATGGTCACGGGCCAAGCTGAAGAGGCAGTAAGAGCGTATGAAGCGGTCTGACGACAGGATACACAGGTGCCAGTTCGAATCTGTCTGTATTTGGAAAGATGCAAGAAGCCCACGCAGCTCTTTTTTCCAGCGAGAATGGCTCCGCTCTACCCGGACCACAAAAGAGAGAGGCGGTAGTGAAGCTACCTCCTGCTCAGTCTTACAGACATTCTGCGCTACGAGACTGCGCCAATAATGGTAGGCCCTCAGATCATTGCATCGGAGTACGCCCTGATCCAATGGCAAGCGGCGCACCTCATGGCATGTGAGAAATTGAAGAAGTGTTTCGATGGTGTCGCTTGAGCCATCAAGAGAGGGTATAGGCGGCACAGGACGAATGCCATGCTTCTTGATATTCGTGACCCAGTAATGGACGCATAGTTCGCGCGGATCAGACGAGATGCCCAGATTGTGAAATTCTTCAGATGCCAGCAGACCACTAAGAAATACGCCAGGTTTACCGCCACCAGCAAGAAACGAGACATTGCTGTCAATTCCAGCGGGATCCGCCACACGTCTCAAAATAAGGTCGTAAGCGCGGACAACCAATTCGTAACACGCAATCTTGTCGTCTTGCTGCAAGATGACAGCACTCATTCTCCGGTTCTCCCCACCTGGCTTATCTGCAGTTGCTCAGGGAATAGGGCTTCTTGGAGAGAGTGACGCATCGCTTCGAAAGAAAAATGTTTTGTTGAGAATTCTGTCTGCGCCCAAGATTGGGAAAGCCAGCGTTCGTCGTCAGCAAAAAGTTTCATGATGTCATTGGCAATGGCCTGCGCACTGTCTGAAACACAGAGAACCGTCTCCAGATCTTCAATGCCCTCAGCACCTGTGGAGGTCGTCACCAGTGGGAGGCCATAATGCAAAGCCTCAACGACCTTGCCCTTGACGCCTGCCCCGAACCTCAGCGGAACAACAGCAACACGGCTGGTCTCGTAGTAGTTTTGCAGATGGTTGTCACTGACCCAGCCTGTGACTTCAACTGATGGTCCAGCCAGCACCTTCACAGCTTCTGTCGGATGAGACCCTACGAGCAGAACACGCGCATCAGGGTATTGATGCTGAACAAGCGGCAGAATGTCTTCGACCAAGAAACGCGCTGCATCTTCATTCGGCGGATGAGCAAAGCCAGCGACAAACAGAATTGTGCGGCCTTCGACAATCTTTTCCCGACGATGGGAATAGCGATAGCAGTACGGCACAATAGAGCGGACATCAGCGTTTGGCTCTAAAGAAAGCGCGTGGTCCCGCTCTATCGTCGAAAGATAAAGGCTTCGGTCGAAGAGCCTCCACAGGCGCCGTTCCAACTGCTCCATTTCGTCGGACTGGCGGGAAAGACCCTTGTCCCCTTTGAGACGCGCTTCACGCCGCATTCTATCAAAATGCAAATCATGGCCATAGAAGCACAATTCCAAATGAGGTCGAGAGCAAAGCGCAGGCAGGAACTCGAAAGCAATACTGGGGCGGCTAACGAGAGCGATGTCGATGGAATCACCACGTTCATTGAGCCATTCATCAAAACTTCCCTGCCAACGGTTATCCACCACTTCTACGCCCATATCCTGAAGAGTCGGCGTGTAAATCGGCGAGTAGGCGCGGTTCTGTGGCCAGAACTTCACGACAAAGCCAGACTGAATAAGGCATTCGATGACGTTTGTAATGGTGCGAGATCCAGCATCCCTGTCTGGCTCTGGGACATAATGGTCTATAATCAAAATGACGCGCTTATTCCGCCCGCGGTCAACGGCACGATAGAGATCTGCCGAATTTGGATAATGCTGCTTCTCCAGCACATCTCGCCAACGGTCAGCCATGAGCTTTTGATTGATAACTTGACGGGCTTTAATACCACTCGTCAAATCGGTTCCGTGCGAAACGCCCTCATGATGGATAACGACTGAGCGTGGCGCATAGACAACCTTGAAACCAGCATTCCGCACTCGAAAAGCGAGATCAGTATCTTCGTAATAGGCTGGCGCGAAATGTCTATCGAACCCCTCCAGTATCTCGAACAGCGACCTTCTAATCATGATAGCTGCACCGGAGATATAATCGACCTCGCGGGGGTAGTTGAACTCCGGCTGCAGAGGGTCTCCGTTACGCCCCCAGTTCCAGCCAGAAGCATCACTCCAGATAACCCCCCCCGCTTCCTGTAAGGAACCATCCGGGTAGATGAGCTTGGAGCCAGTCATTCCCACACTCGAATCACGCTCAAGCAAGCTCACCAAAGCATCAAGGGAATTTTCAAGGATTTCAGTGTCGTTATTCAGGAAGAAGAGATATTCACCAACCGCCAGCTTCGCTGCGGCATTGCAAGATTCCAAAAACCCAAGATTACTCTCATGTCTGAGATGACGGATGCCAGATACAATCTCGGACAAGCGAGGCTCGTGGACATCGTAAGGATAGGCGTCATCAGCCAGGATGATTTCAAAGGGAACATCTGGCAGATTATCAACAAAAGACCTGAGGCATCGGTAAGTTACATCATCCTGTCCATAGGCAGGGATAATAACTGAAACGACAGGCCTGTGACTGGTTGGGATAGCGAATGGCGTAAAGACCACATCATCGGCTTGATGCTTAACGGGTGAGGTAGGGCTCTCACGAGGGGACAACCCGGATGTATGAGCGGCTTCCGTTTTCTGCTTAAGAGTTGCGAAATATGCTCGGCGAAGCCTCAGACGATGAGCAACTTGCCCTGTTGCAGTCCACCAAGCTCCCTTTGCGACAATCCGCGCCAAACGTACTAACCGGGGCGAGATGCCAGCCATGGTCCTGATTGGGAAGCCGACATGCCAGCTCCGACTTGGCTGAAACGCATTAATATGGCCCTTCGCCTGCTGAGCTTCCTCGGAGAGACGACGCACAAGGAGACGCCCAGATTCTATATCGGCCTGCCAGGCACGGGCATCTGCCTCACGCACGGCATTCTGATGCGCTTCGATATTCTCAAGAAATTTTTTGGTTTCCCGTAATTGCTTTTGGGAAACCAGAAGCTCTGCCTCGGTGCGCATCTGCAGTCCACGCAATGATGCAACATCGCTTTGATTTTGGCTCATCTTTTGCGTGAAAGCTGCTTCAAGGCTGCTCATCTCCTGATGGAGCTTTGCAACCTCGTTTCGTAGCTGTACAGCTTCTTCCTGATAGTGTTCCACACTCTCAGAGCAGGCGGAAGAGGTACTGTTCTGGTATTCTATTTGGGCTGCTTCTATCTCGTGCAAACGATCTAAAGCCTCACTCAATTTTTGCTCGGCTTCGATAGCGCGACGCGCCTGTGTCAGACGCTCGGTCATATCAGTGTCGAGATCTGTCCGATGAATGTAGAAGGAGTTTGGGATCTCTGGCAGAGGATTGTCAGAAGCGAATGCAATCAAATAAGGCGCATGCGATGGCTGAGACGAGACTTCAAAATAATTGGCATCGCGCTTTTCAAAAACCAGGGGCTCACAGCTTGATTGTTCTTCTGCCAAGATAATCGACCCAATCATGGGTTTCTGGATGAGAAACGCAACATGACGGAACTGCTTCTGTAACAGATCAACGAAATTACTTTTGGTCAACTCATGAACATGGAATGGATTTCTAGGTTCTCCAGCTGCTGAATAGACATCCGTATCGGGTGAACTGATGATTAAAAGCCCCTCTGAACGAAGTGACCGTTTTATCTCTCTCAGAAACCCGTCATGGTCTTCGATGTGCTCAATGGTCTCAAATGAGAGCAGCGTATCAAAGGACTGGTCCTCAACGGGGAGCTTTGTGGCATCTCCCTGAGTAAATCTCAGGTTGGGTCGAGGGAACTCGCGACTGGCATGGTTGACGGTCTCGGCATCAATATCTACGCCCTGCACAAACCGCGCAACCTGGGCAATCATTGCTGCCCCATAGCCTTCGCCCGAAGCAACATCGAGGACTACTCGGTCAGCACAGAACTGTTGTGCCATGAGGTAGCGATGATAATGCTCTACTTCAATCTGACCGGAAATATCCGATGTGTACCTCTCCCCGTTGAATACGAGGCTGTTTTTCGCCTGTTCTCGGCGGATAATCTTCGGTATCACGGAATGATTCTCGTCTAGTTTGTTTTGTAAAAAACTTTAACATATCCTCTGTCATATTTACAAAAGATCTATACTACATCGCCTGTAGCCTAGGTCACGTTGACAAAAGAGCCAATCCAGAGTTTTGCGGCGGCGATATTGAGGAAACTGTTGAAGGATAAGGCGGTCTTGTCGTAGCGGGTCGCGATGCGGCACATCTGCCTGAGCCTGTTGAACATCCGCTCGATGTGGTTGCGATCCCTGTAACGCCGCCAGTC
>NZ_JBDOBO010000048.1:0-19052 GCF_047723935.1 Gluconobacter sp. | reverse complement strand
TCCTAATTCCATGTGATACTTCCACAAGGAATTTTACTGCTTTATTAAACGTAAGTTTGTCGTTGATATCCGTTCGAAGATTTTTCTCGATATGATCGATGATCTTTCGAATCTCACCTTGTAATAACTCGGTCCATTCGAGGTTATAATAGTCATCCCTGCAATATTTTTTTGATAGAGCAATCTTTATTTCGAGACTATCAGGGTGAGGCTCCATACTTTCCCGCAACCCTTTAACAGCATCTAAAAGTTGGGTCGTAAATGAATCTGCATCTGTAATTTCAATTACTTTACCTCTTCGATTATCAATCAGTGACTGTGCTTGGCTAGACGGCTTTCCTCGGGCCGCCCAATATAGTTGGTATCGCCGCTCTGGTGCGCGCAAAATAGCATCACGTAACGCGATATCCCAGTCTCCAGACCATCCAACAACTAGTAGACCGTACCAGTCAAAGATTTTGTCTAGTAACGTGTTCATTTCGTTTGAGTATGTTGCTAATTGGTTTGGAGTGTTTTTGATACGAGTGTCTAAATAATCACCATGAACCTTTATAACCGTGCATCGAGCGTGGACCAGGGGCTCCGCGCCTTCAATATCGCTCTCATGTGAAATTATAGTTGGTTCAATTCCTTTCTCCTTAAGGGCCAATTCCATTAGTCGATCAAAATTTGTACTGATAATAACTTTTATAATTCCATCATATACTAATTGAGCTACTGCATAATGGGCGGCTGTAGGTCTCCGTTGGTCTTCATCACTTTTTGGTTCAATAAATTGATGAATAATCTGACGACGTTCTGCCTCAGATCCAGAGATCATGTCGAGCAGATCAGAATAATCGGCAGATTTCCAGAATGTATCTTTGTACCATTCGGGAAAATTGTCGGGCGTATGTTCCTCATCTCAAAGATGAGACGCGCCTGATTAACTCGAGCGTAATTTCCCAGCCCGTGGGAATATTTGCTGACCGAGATAGTCCAGACCCTAACAATACTGCGTAGACACCGGAATTTTGGCACAAGGAGCATACCAAGTATTCGAAATTACTGAGTTTCATCATATGGTGTATCTTACAAAAACCATCAGAACGTTCCAGTGGTCTTTCGGGCATGCCTGCTTTCCGATCACGGTGTAATATACGTAATGACCGCAAAGAGGGCGTTTTCCGAAAGTTTCTTCCGCTTTTGCCGCGCTATCGAACTCAAGATCTGCAAAATGGGATTTGATGGACCCAGGAGAAGAAACACGATGACAAATTCCATTCAGCTTAGTCGGCGCCGACAGATTGAAGTCTCCGATGTACGCGAAAGGGTCCAAAAAAGACTGTCGGTAATGCGTGCCGAAATTAAGTTGCCACTACAACGCATCCGTTACGTCAGTGGGCTCGACATCCTGTGCATTGCAGCTGAGGCGGGACTGAAGGGGCTACGGACGCACCGGGATATAAAAATTGAGGAGTTGCAGTCTCTACCGGAAGAGGTCGTAGTAGAAGACTTTGTCGACGAAGACGATGTCCAGCACATTGTTTGGTCAAATACCGACGATCTGGAGGCTGACATTGAAATGGCAGCGGACGCACTTAACGAGTTGCGGAAAGCGCAGCCTATCACCACTGGAAGCGCGCCGTTATCGAGTGGTGGTACGACAGTAATATCACCAAAAATTCTCCCCGGGGTTTCAACGATATCAAGGCTTATGCCGAGCAGCTAGGCATTCCCGTAGATGAGGATCTGGGTAAGGTCGTTGCTCTTACCAACCTCATAAAACACAACAATAAAGACAAGTGGGCCAAACTTCGGGACGTATGGCCTGAAATTGTTCCGCATGAGAGGCCCGGCAATGCCGCCGACTGGTCCGGAACAGTAGAACTTACAGACAATGATTTATTAGACGTTTTTCGAGCCGTCCAACGTTCCGGACCCCATCGCTCCGGTCCGCTGGAGGACTTACCATTCTTGGACTTGCTACGGTTTTGTGCCGGTATGTGATCCTGTTAGGCGGCTTTAGCCTCGAAAGCGAGAGGGCTGATGTTGCCGAGATATGAATGGCGCCGTCGCGGGTTGTAGAAGCCGTTGACGTACTGGAAGATGGCGGCGGTTGCCTGCTGCCGAGTGGGCCATGTCTGTCGCCAGAGCAGTTCGGCCTTCAGGCTCTTGAAGAAGGTCTCTACGGCTGCATTGTCGAAGCAGTTTCCCCTGCCGGACATGGATGGCATCGTCCTGTATTCCGTCAGTTTCTTCTGGAAATCGTGTGAGCAATATTGGCTGCCACGATCAGAGTGGAAAATACAGCCAGGCGATGGATCGCGCAGTCGCACCGCCATATCGAGCGCCCGGATAGCGAGATCTTTTTTCATCCGGTCGCTTGCCGCCCAGCCGATGACGCGTCGACTGAACAGGTCGATGACCACGGCGAGGTAGAGCCATCCTTCGGTGGTCCATATAGAGCTGATATCGCCTGCCCATTTTCGGTTGGGTGCGTTGGTCAGAAAGTCGCCGTCCAGAACATTGGCTGCAACACCAAGGGAATGACGGCTGTCAGTTGTGCCCCTGTGGCGACGGGTGCGCACTGGGCGGATCCCGTTGAGTTTCATCAGCCGCCCCACACGACGTTCGCCGACATCGAGCCTCGCCTCCTTGAGTTCCATGGTCATCCGAGGACGACCATAGGTGGAGTTGCTCAGGACAAAATGCTCACGGATATGCGCCAGAACCTTCAAATCGGTGCGCTGGCGTTGGCAAACGGGTCTGGAAATCCAGGCGCGATAACCACGTGTCGATACACGCAGCACACGACACAGGCTCTCGATCGACCAACGGCTACGATGCTCACGGATGAAGGCGAACCTCATATCTTTTGGCTCGCGAAAAACTGTGTGGCTTTTTTTAAGATTTCCCTCTCCTCCCGCAGAACGCGGTTCTCCAGGCGTAGGCGCTCGTTCTCCCGGACCAGATCGGCCTGCGGTTCAGGCACTGACAGATCAGCGGTCCGATACTGCGAAACCCAGTGTCCCAATGTCGATTTTCCAATCCCCAGATCCGCCGCCACGCGGGTCCGTGACAAACCGCTGCTCAAGGCAATCCTTACCGCCTCACGGCGAAATTCTTCTGTGTGCGTCACTGCCATGGTCTCGTATGTCCCCCGATGTGAGCTTAAAACGCTCAGTCAACCGGCACATAACCGTAGCAAGTCCACTAATGTGTCGTTGAGTTCCGCACCGGGGATTGCAGTTATTAATTCCGATACAGCTCATTCCGCGGCAAGCAGCATGATCTACACAGCTAAAAATTAGTCTTGTGAGTCGGGGCCAGATCTACTGAGCCCCGACTTTTCCGTTTCGGAACTCTAATCGCAGCAGTCGTACGCCCAGCCTGATTTTGTCATTATGGAGTAACTGGGCTGTAAGGAACCGGCTGAAGGTTTCCATCAGGAATTCCGTAGCCTGAGCCAGTTGGCTTGTCGCCAACATAATCCACGTCATTCCACCAATAGGCGATCCAGCACGGAGCCGATATATTTCCTTTGTCGGTGACGTATTTTCCCCACTCATAGAGACGCACACAGCCGAACCTTTTGGCTAATTCGTTGGCAGCTTCTGCGGCACTTGATTTCTCGCTTGAGAAAATATTTACCAGCCAAGGAGAGCCTTCGTATTTATGGGCGGCGTCAATCGCATAGCGAGCTTTATGATCCCACGTCTTCAATATTCCGGGTAGCTTATAAATATCGTTTAACATCACGCGTCCATTTCACTGTAAAGGCATGAATTCATCCACGATTACAGCAGTTTTCTCCTTGTACAGCCACCCTCGTCTGTACTAAGATTCCTGCATGCCGAAAGCCTTGAAATCCCGCGCCGGACTCGGCGATACTCCATAAGACTTTCGAGCCATAAATCCCTATGCAAATTGGCATTCATTCCAGCAGGAAATAGAGTGTTCTGTCCCAGCATGAGGTCTCTGAAATCTATTGTGGTATCCTGATACCGGTTTCGCTTGTGCTGATTGGGGCCTGATGATAGGTTGGGACTACGACCGAACCCACTGCAAACAGCGGCAAGAAGCGGAGAAAACCGCCAGCAGGCAAGCCATTCCAAAAAGGACAATCCGGCAATCCATCAGGGCGACCCAAGGCTCTGAAAGAGGTTGTCGAGCTTGCGCGGTCTCACACCCTCACGGCCATCGAAGCGCTGGCACAGATCGTAGGCAAAGCAACCGTACCTGAATGCGCGCGTATCTGCTGCTAATGCCCTGCTCGACCGCGCTTGCGGTAAACCAAAGGACACAGTGGCACTTGAGAACGCGGAATGTGGACAGCCTTTCCAGATTGTCATTCGCAAGCTGAGTGATGGCTGAGCTTTATATCCCGGCTTGTGGCTGCCTTCCGCGTGATTACCAGGCGGGACTTTGAACCTATCTTGAGAATGGCGGGAATCGCGCTTACTAGGTCGCACATCGTCGGTGGGGCAAGGATGACGTCGCCCTGAACTGGGGGGGTAGTTGTCTCTGCGCTCACGAAGGTCGGTAACTACTGGCACATGCTTCCCGAGGCGAGCCAGGCACGTAAGGCCGTCTAGGACGCAGTGAACCCACACACCCGACGCCGCCGCATCGATGATTCATTCCCGGCTGATATCCGCGCCACGACCACAAAGGCAGGAGACCCCATAAATCTTTCGCCTGAATACTGGGACGCCTTGCTGTAGTGCCTCGCTGCCCGGTTGGCTCCATCATATGGACAGGAAGCCTCTCCCACCGTAGCAACGTTTGCACGTGCGGCCGTGAATACGATCCGAACGGCCAATTTCCGCGCTCCGACATTGGGCGTTCCAGCAATTCTTACCCCCGTCAATTCCCCATTCTACTGGCCCGGCTTGGAGATCCAGAGACTATGATGACCCGTTATATTCTGGCTCTCGCCCTCTTTGTCGGCGCACCAGGCCTTGCATCCGCACAGTCTGTTCCGACGCTCTCGCCGCCCGTTACGCTTTCGGGCCCTACGGGCATGAAGTCAGCCCTGGCGACCAAGGCTGACGTGAGCAATGGCTCCCTGAAATCTCCAAATATCACGGGCGGCACGCTTGATGGTGCCCAGAGCATCACCACCACGAGCGGCATCACGCAGTCCCTCGCATCTCTTCTGGGGCAGCAGATCAACATTGTGAACTACGGCGCAGTCGCAGGCGGGACGGATAGCGGAACGGCCATCAAGAACGCACTTTCGACTGCGGCAAACCGCTTTCCGGTCTATTTTCCGTATTCAGCGTATGGCTACACGCTCAATTCCGGCACCTACACGGGTAAGGAAATTGGAACGTGGCTACTGAATGGCAACCGGATCACAGGCAATGCGATCGGCGTTCCGAATGCTGGAACCGGGACACTCATCAGTCCCTACACAAACCCTTACCTGATCGCGACGGATCGGAAATCCGTCTATGACCCTGCCGCCATTCCACAGCCAAATACGGGTGCGACGGTGGCGGAAAGCGTTGAATGCCTTCCCAACCGTGCGAACGGTCAGAACGCGAACGTAAACCGCAACTGGATTGCCTGCCGGTATGTCGGGGCGGATACGGGATCTGGTGGCACGACATCGATTGATATCAGTACTGAAGTCGAGAACTGGGTTTTAAACGTCTCCGGGAACCATGGTCTGGCCTTCGAGATTGACACCAACTTCAATGCGGCAGTGACCGATGGACAGTGGACGACCGGGCTCTTTCTGACAGGTGGCGGCGCTGCGGGCACGAACGTGAACTCCGTTGCGCTGTCCATCATGCATGCCGCTTATGATGGTTCCTGGTTGCCTTGGACGACGGGGCTTTCAATTCGTGAGGCGACCAATCAGATCCAGCAGTACAAAGCCAGTGCTGGTGAAGCCGGGTTTTTCCAGCAGGCATTTGATGAAAGCAGCAACGCAATCTATTGGCTGGATAAGATGGGCAACCAGACGGCCCAGATCGTCAATGCGAAGAAGGGTTTCGTTGGCTCTGCACCGACTGGATACGACGAATTTTCTGCCACGCGCCAGACGAGCACCGATACAGGATTTTTCATTCGATACTTCGATGAAAAAGCCAAAACGCTGGCATCCATCGACAAAAGTGGCGGTGCTGTCGTATCGAACCTGATCAATACAAACCGCACGGGAGAGAGCGCATCATCGACCTGCACTCCTGGTGAAATGCATGCGGACGATCTGAACCTGTATGTCTGCATCAGTACGGGAAAGTACAAAATCGTCGCACTGCAGGCGATCCAGTAATGGCCCTGCAACGCCTCAATCTATCCGGCGGCTCGTATGACGCGCGGGCCGTCTCGGTGGCGGCACAACGCTGCCTGAACCTGTATGGCGAGCCTGTTCCTGTTGAGGAGGGTGAGCCAGTCCGGTTTGCTTACTATCTGACACCCGGGCTGCGGAAAATTGCCCAGATGACGGGTGCGATCCGATGCCTTTACCAAACGACGCAAGGTGATCTGATTGTTGTCGCGGGCAGTCAGGTCTCGCGCTTGTACAAGGACGGCGCACTGACCTCAATCGGGACCATTTCGCCCGGATCAACACCTGTCCGAATGAGCGACAACGGAGCGTGCCTTTTCATAGTGGATGGAAACTCAGGAAATGGGTGGTTCTGTTCCATGCCATCTTCCCCAGGGAGCTCAAAAGGCAGCACGACCACATTCAGCTATTCCGTGAATAGCGCGATCCGTTCAGGCTCGTCGTCTCTGACGATTATGAGCGCGTTTACGCTGTCTGCGGGTTATGTTTACACCCTGTCTGGCACAGGGATTGCTGACGGAACGACAGTCACGGGCGTGTCGTCTGCCTTGTCCGCCACGGTGTCTGGAGATGCGGCAGAAGGTACGCAGACGATTACCGTTCAAAGCGTCGTCTTTAACGTCGGCGGCTGCGCGATCGTTGGTGGAGGCATTGCGGCCGGTACAACCGTTCTGGCGATGTCAGCCAATGCCGCGAATTCCAGTTACACCGATATGGAACTTTCTGCCCCCACCTCGGCGGATACGCCGGCAAATACCGTTCTCACGATCCTGTCCACGGCCGACCCGGACGCAGACATTACGACACTCAGCCTGTCGCAGGCCACGACGGCAGACATTGATGCTGCGGCCTCCGTCTCGATTGTGACGTCCTCTCCCAACCCCTATGGCGCTTTGGTGAAGATCAGTGATGACGCGTTTTACGGCTCGCCGACCATCGATATTCTGGACACGTTCTTTCTGTTCGTGAACCCGAACACAACGAACTGGTACACGTCTCCGGCGCAGTTTGCTGACGAGAACCAGACACCATTTGATAGCCTCTATGTCGCAAGCGATGCGACGAGCCTGGGTACGATTATGGGGTTGGCCGTTATTGGTCAGTTCATATGGATTTTTGGTCGGTGGCAAATTGAAATCTGGTACGATAGCGGAGCGTCTGATTTTCCGTTTCGGCGCAGTTCGGGCGTTACGATTGAGGCCGGCCTTATCAGCCCGTACACGATTGCAAAGATACCCTCGACGCAAAGCACACCGAATGGTGCGCTGATGTGGCTGGGTCAGGATCGAAACGGCTACGCGCGCGTCTATCTGGGCGCCGTTGAGTCTGCGGCTCCTGTCTCGACATTCCCGGTTGAGGGTGCGTTGCAGGATATGCCCGATCTCTCTCTGTGGCGAGCGTCTATCAGCAGGAAGGCCATATCTTCTATGTCCTGATGATCCCAGGGCAAGCGGCTTCGTGAGTTTATGACGTTTCCACGACCCTATGGCATGAACGATGCTCTCTCGATGCTTCTGGCAATGAGAGCCAGTATCGTCCTTATTGCTGGGCTTCGGCCTACGGCAGAGTCTTTGCTGGCGATTACGAGAGTGGCACAATCTATGAGGCTGATCTCGATACGTTCACCGATAACGGCATGGCCATTAAGCGCCAGCGCGCCTTCCCTCACCTGCTGACAAACGGGACGCGAGGCATACACCGACGCCTTACGCTCGACATGCAGAGTGGCGCTTCTCAGTCCATAGAAGTGGATTGGTCTGATGATAGGGGCGCAACCTTCAACGCAGCGCAGACAGTTGCGCTTGGGGCGAGCGGGAACGGCTGGCCGACGCTCTGGCGTCTCGGAATAGCGCGTGACCGCGTTTACCGGCTGACATGGACTGACCCTGGGAATACGGCGCTGATGGGCGTCTTTCTTGATCTGGAGCCTGTACGGTCATGAGCACAGAGCCCAAGGATCTGAATAGCCCGCTTCCGATCCAAATTTACAATCAGGACGGGACGTTGACTGCGCAGGGTAAAGCGTTCCTGCGTCGTCTCTGGGAGCGCACGGGATATGCGCTCGGAACGGATAGCGCGTGGACGGCGCTTGAGGCTGACATTGCCCTTCTCTCTGCTGCGCAGGCGCAAAGCGTGGCGAATGCGGCTCTGGCTGAAGCGAAGTCTGCACTTGAACTGGCCCAACAGGTTCTCTTGCAGGCAACGTCAATTCGCACCGAGGCAGCAAAAGCATTGGAATTTTCAGACGATTCCGCTATTCTCTGAGTCACGGCACGCGGTAACGCTCAGGCGGCACAATCTCCCGATGAGAGCATGATCTTTGCGATCATGAAGCCCTGATGTCCGTTGTCGCGAAATCCCTTCAGCCTGGAACAACCCTGACCGCTTCCACTGCATCCGTCCTGACGGCAGGCGCAGGAACGACAGTCATTACAAGCGGCGTTCTGTCCAATCCAACTACGGCTGCGGTGTCGTTTACAATACAGGTCTAGCGCTCAGGCGGCGCGGCTCTGGATGTCGTACCGTCCCGATCTATCCAGGCCAATGGCACGGATCTGCTTCCCGAGCTGTCGAGCCTTGTCCTGACGAATGGCGACGTCTTGCTCGCCTCGGGTGCAGGGCTTGTCTGCATCGTGAATGGTTACGCCCTGTCGTGATGACGGATGCTGAAATCCTGGGCGCTGTACCTCCGGAGAACGCGATCCTCTACCGGGACGGCGATGCAGTCGGGATGCTTCTGCCGATCACGCCGTCTGTCTGGGAGGTCCATTGCGGAGCTGCCCAGGCCATGCGTGGCAAAGCATCCCTCTCCGAATTCTGGTCGGATCACCCCGAGGTTCAGGAACTGATTGGGGTTATGAAATCAGAGCATCTGTGCGCCCGGTACAACGCGGCTCGGCTTGGCTTTGAGCGCGTCAACACAACCCCCATCACATGGCCGGACGGGACTGTCCGCAATACCGCCGATTACAGGATGAAACGCCCATGATCCGCCATCCCGCTGCTCAGGCTGATTACTTGCCGGGGGTTTGTTTTGATCCAGGAGCCGCTATCGGGGGCGGTTTATCCGCTGCTGGTACGGTGGCTGCTACGGCCATGCAGGTCAATGCCGAGAAGCAGGCGCGCGAGATTGCCGTCAACACGGTCAAGGAAGTCGCGCCGACGATCACGGACAGTGCCACCTCCGCCAACGCTTTGCTTGGAAACTATGCGTCCGCAGGTAACTCCGCGATCAACGCGCTGTCGAATGGTTTGACAGAAAGCCAGCTTCAGGCCACTCTTGGATACAAGTTCAACCTTCAGCAAGGCGAACAGGCTGCGACGAACAGCGCCGCCGCCCGAGGGTTGGCGAATAGTGGGGCAGCCCAGAAGGGTGCGGCGGCTTTGCCTCGGGCCTCGCTGACAGTACGTATCAGAACCAGTTCAACGACACGAACGCACTGGCGCAGGAGGGCTACAACGCCCTCAACCAGTAGGGCAACAACACCATGATGGCCGCGAACAATGCGGCTCAGGTCCGTATGGAAGGCGCGAATGGCGCCATGGCCACGACGGTTGGTGCAGGTAATGCGCTGGCCAGTGGGCTGAGTTCTATTGGAAATACAGCCAGCCAATACAGCCTTTACAATGCCCTTCTGGGCGGCAGGAGTACAGCTTCCCCTGCATCGGCCAGCACACTCACGGAGGCTGATAAGGGGACTGAAAGCGGCACGCCAATTGGTGTCGGAGGGTTCTATTAATGGCAGGCTTCAACACAAACGCACTCTGCCGACACCGCTCACGCAGCAGACCAATCCGCTTGAGTTCGCAACCCAGGCGATCGGTGTTCGCAATGCTCTACTCGGTAATAAAATCCAGCAGGCGAAGTATGATGCCGATATGGCGCAGGGAAATGCCCTGCTCGGCGCCACAAGCCCGGACGGCCGTACAGATTATGCCAAGGCCCGTGCTACAATGGCCGCTGACCCGGCTGCCGCATATGGGGCATCGCGGGCCGTGCGCGAACAGAACGCGGTGCGTGCGGACGATCTCGCCAACACGGAAGCCTGGACATTCGTCAATGACACGGTGAACTCCGCAGGACGGGAGATCGACCGGACGTTCGGTGTTGGCGTCCCTCACCTTGTGAACTGGGCTACGTCTCTTGGCCATCACATGGACAATCCGGTTTCACGTGCGGCGCATGACGTTGGCGACTGGGTTGCCTCCAAGGAAGACGGCGACGAAGCGGCGCGTAAGAGCGACTATGGCGCACCTTATACGGATGCAGCCGGGACCATGCTTGGCGCAGGATTGGCAACGGCGCTTGGCGGTCGTGTCGTGCGCCCTGCTGCTGCGGCACTTGACGAAACGAGGGCTGGTCGTGTTGTCGCAAATGCGCTGACTGGCGAAGGTCCGTCTGCGATGAAGTACGCCAACAACGCCCTCGCCGCTGGTGTGCAGACCGGTCTCGCAGGCGGAGACTGGAAAGACGTGACAGCCCTGACGCTTGGCCTCGGTGCGGGCTGGAAAGCTCGGGAGTAAGGTCCTTTCACCTGTCACGGATCGGGCGTCTGCGGCACTCCGCCGTGCGGGGGATTATCTGGACCCACAAGGCGCAGCTACCAGAGGAGCAGAAGAAGCGCCTACAGAAATTGGGCGGCCCGCCAGCACTTCGGCGCAGAAGGCGGAAGAGAAAGCCCAGATAAAGGCTATCTCCAAGGTTGGTGCGTTCAGTGACCCGGAGAAAGCCGCAGATGCCATCATGAAGGCCTTCACGAGTGAGGACGGCACTCGGCTGTATCAGGCGCAGGTTCCAGGTGTCTTCCACACGACTGCGGTGCGCACTCAGGATGCCAAAATGGCGGGGCTGGAAAACAACCTGCGCGATCTTTACCCGGATGCTTTTAGGACGCTCGATAGCGCCAATGACCATGCCTACACGCAGCACCTGCGGGAGACGATTGGCACGCCGGAGCAGATCCACAACCTGGAAACTGAGCGTTCAGCCTTCGAAGAGGCACAGCGAACCAAGGCTTTTGAGAACGAGGAAGCCGTGCCAGTGGGCGCGCTTCATTCGATACTGGATAGCCATATCTCTGCCAACAAAGGCAATGAGCCGGTTCGTCAGGCCATCATGAAAGCCAAGAAGGCACTTGAGGATGTGACCTTCGCCAAAGAAAATCCGTCGCCAACACATACCCTTTGGAATGAGCCGAAAGACCCTGTTCGGTGGGCCAATCCGTCCGATCTTTGGAATGTCCGCAAGGCTATCGGTTATGGCCTTCAGAAAGCTGCGGCCGGTGAAGACGGTCATATGCGTGCAGCGGCTGCCCGCCTCTCTCCCTTCATGGATGACCTTGCACACCATATCGACCAGAGTGCGCCCGGCTTTCATGACTATCTGGCTGGATATTCGCAGCGCTCAGGCACTCTCGACAGCCTGCGCTTTCTTCAGTCGTGCGGCCTGATGCAGCCTTCGACAAATGCACCAACGGGCGAGAGCGTGAATTACAGGACGCTCAAGAACCTCATCAAGCAGATCGACAAGAATGAGGTTTCGGTTGCGACCAAGGGAACAGACGCCGTTACGCCTAAGCCGGAAGCGCGCATTCGGATGCTATACCGTGACATGCTTGCAGAGCGCACCATGCGAGACGCGAGTGGCTCCCTAGGGTCGAAGACCTTCAAGGCAGGGATGACGCAGCGCCAAAAGGAAATCCGAGGCGGGAATGCGGGTGCTGTTCTTAGCACCGCAGGAGGTCTTGCTGGGGTGCATGAAGGAGGAACTGGTGTTGGAGCAGTTTCTGGCGCCCTATTCCACGGTTTTAATCACCTTTCCAATCACGCCTTCGCCAATCGTCGCTTGACGAAGATGGAACAGGCAGAACAGAAGGTTATTAATCCCCTATTGAGTCAGTCTCGATAATCGAACCGAACACCATTTAGGAACCGATCCGTCTTTTCCGCGCGGTATCGGCGAATGGTGTAAGGCAATGAAGAATGCTACAGCCAACAGAACAGTGCTTATCCAATAGTCAGAACCGTATTCTACATGATGAAAAATGACGTCATCGTACGTGTGGCTACAGCGAGAAAAGCAGGTACCGGCAAAGCCTCCCCTTCCACCCAGAAGAAGCATCAGGCCGCCGCCACGACGAGATAAAGGAAGATCACGCGAGGATTATCGCAACTCTATGCTTATTGGACAACGTTTTTCACTATGATTGCGTTATCCAACAAGTCGAAGCTAGGTCAATAAGCCATCAGGCTAATGATATACGTACAAATTCACTTACCAAATCGATTTTCTCAGGAAGAAATTTTCCGATTTCGCCTTTAACTATTTTTTCTTCCAATTCGTCTAAGGTCCGCGGGACATCGGACCAACATGCAGGAATATCGGTAAATTTATATTCCCACCACTTGGAAGCGAGGAGACGTTCAATCAGTGCATCTGAGAAACGCATCTTAATAATTCTAGCAGGAACACCCCCAACGACTGCGTAAGGAGGAACATCCCTTGTAACCACTGCTCCGGAGGCAACAATTGCCCCTGTCCCAATCGTCACACCGTCTCTAATTGATACGCCCGAACCTATCCAAACATCGTTTTCAATTCTAGCACAAATGGGATGCTCAACAGGGTAGTCTTCTATTTTAAAATCCGCTCCGAAGTCCTCTCGAGCAAGTTTTTCCCAGATATTACCATATGTAAAAGTACTTGTAGTCAAACGCTTGGACGGATGATCGTCCCCCATTCGACGAACACGCTCAGCTATGCTGCAATATCGTCCTATAACGAAGTTCTGCGCAAGTTTACTTTCGGTGTAAGAAAATGCTCCCATACTGCAAAAGCCGTCTCGTGGAAGAGAAGCATAGGGCTCTACAAGAATTTTATGATCAAACCTAATGCTTGATCCAAAAGGTATTACACCACGAATATTAAATCCTGGCGCCAAAAATATCCTTTTCTCAAAACAGAAATCTTCCATTTCTTTTGTCCATGATATCATTACAGGATAATGATTCACGATGTGTTCGGATTTTCTGAATACTCTTAATTCGTTACCTTCGTCATGCAACAAAAATTTTCCAGAAAGCTCTACTATAGATCCGCTTTCTATAAGAACGTCTAAAAGAATGCTTGTCTCACCACGGTCGCTAAAAATAGCAATTTTTCCGTTTTTTATTCCCCAAGATGTTTCAATCGGGTGCTGATAACCCGTGATGGTGCCATTTTCATTAAATTTGAAAAAAGAACCGAAAATATGCCCGGATGAAGTCCCGTAAAGCCATACGGTTTCGTCGATTAATTTTTTTAGTATTCCTGCCTCGGTTTCTTTTTCTATCGCTATATCTAATTTTTCTGGATGATTTGTAGTCATTGTTTCTTCTGAGTCACCATCTGGGGCAATCATATTCTCTCCAGTATTTTATAACGATTCGTATCTTTTTCTTACAATTAAGTTTTATCATGTCATATGGAGAGGACTAGGTCTAAAAAATGAAATATGCGGCCACTTTCTTTTGGGCTTCGAAAGGGAATATCGCGAATTTTATGCTGTTCCCCTTGTACTGATTTCTGGACATCCCGAGCGCCAACGTAGCCTTGTCGTTGCCTGACTAGGTCACGTTGACAAAATGCTCAGCCCCGAGCCTTGCGGCGGCGAGGCCGAGGAAGTTCATGAACGACAGGGCAGTTTTGTCGTAGCGGATTGCGATACGGCGCATCTGCTTGTGTCTGTTGAACATCCGCTGGATGCGGTTGCGGTAGGGCTACCAGTCTGCTTTCTGAGGCGGCACTTCGGCCCCTTTGCGTGGGCGACTAAATGCTTCCGTATGGGCCCCGCTTTTGCGTCTGTGGCCTATGAATGGGGCCGGCACCACCGTGCTGTCGACCGTATGCTGCCCAGTCATCAGCCAGCCTCAGATCCATACAGGTTTGCAATAGAGCGCCTCCAGACGGCTCAATGACAAAACTGGGCATACACGAAGTTCCACTTGCCGTAGCGTTCATGCATGTCTCGCCACGGACAAACGACGCGCAAGTCATGCAGCATACCATTGAGAAACCGGCGGTTATCTCCCGCGGGTCATGCTCAACCGTTCGCCCTCAGGAGGCAGAAGCGTACCAATAACGTTGATCGCCTCGGGCCATACCCCTTTACTACCCTGCCTTTACTGAGGAAACCAGTGAATCAGATATTGCCTCAGACCGACAAGTATTTTGTCAACGTGACCTAAGCTTAATCTGGTCTACACTTACAGCAATCGTACAGTTAGCCGGATTTTATTGGCCGTGTGGTCTAAGGTGAGTGCCAGTCTTGCCATCATTCCAGAGGGCGTTTCCCCGCCTCTTTTGCGCGAATGGAAGTCGTAGAGCTTCTATTTCGCCCCCTTTGGGGTGAGGCGGTGTTTTACAATCATGCACCATTCAAGGATATTCGCTGTTGCTTCCTCTGCAAATTCCGCAATGAGATACGAAGGAATTTGTTTGATACAGAACGAGATGAAGGCTGCGCCGATGAGTGCTCCAACTATTTTTTTCATATGACCTCCGATGATCTGAAGACATTTTTTCCACTTTTATTTGAGAAGAGCAATAGAGTTTCCCTCGCGCTGAACTTCTGAGTTCCAGTGTGATCTCAATATGGCATGCTTCGCGTGTGGCGGGTCATAATCTGGTCAAGATATCTCATCATGCACCGCCCTTTGAAAGAATCAGTTATGAATGCTGTGTGGTGCGCAGCCGAAGCCAGTGAGTTGATCTCCAAGAATGCCCTTACGCCTGACTTCCTCTGACGGGCGGCACGGTGTCGAAACTCTTTCATGCACTCGGAGGTATTTATCTTCCCCTAAAAGACAGTACCCAATTTAACAAGCAGGACGGTGCTATTGGGTCAGCTTGCGTATGCAAAAATAGCGGCAGAAATCTATGAAGTGTCGGGTAGGCAAGAGAATCTTCTGGGATTGTGATGAATTACAATTGCTCGGCATTGACATTAGCACTCTCGTCTCGGGCCAGATCCTGTCGTAGCGCTCAAAAGGCACGGCAATCAAAAGGGCTCAGGGCAACTGACCAGGCTCGCTAAAGGCACCTGCAGCATAAATCTCCGTGGTGTCACGGATCTGGAGAGGCTTTTTCCAGCGTCTTTATGGCAGCAGGCGCCCTATCATTTCGCGATGTGTCATTCGTTATGTGTCTTTTATAAAGCCAGAACTTAGAGATCAAAGCGAGCATTAAGAGAAATTGTTCTGGGCGCTCCCGGAAATAAATTTCTGTTCCCACGACTGAGCCAATAACGAACATTTCCTATATTTTCTACTGTTGCCCTTAAAACTACATGGTGATTGCCAATTTTTGTGCTGTAAGCGGCACCTATATTCCCCACAATATAAGACGGTAGCCTAATCGTGTTTGCCGCATCTAACCAACTCCGGGAAACGTAATTGAAGCCTGCGTTGACGCTTAGGCCTTTGATGGCTTCCAGGCGATATTCCGTATTGAATGCGGCTTGAAATGGAGCAACAGCTTCCAGTTTATGCCCTTGGTAGCCTGCGGTGGCTTGAACATATCGCGCATCCAGATACGCAATACTGCCGTTGATATTCAGATTGCGCGTTACCAACCAGGAGCCAGCGGCTTCAACCCCCTGATAGCGGGACAGTCCGTCCTGAACATAATAATTCTGGGCGTTGGTGTAAGCCGCTCCCGTGTCCATGCGGAACACTGCGAGCGTTCCATTCCATGCTTTCTTCTGTATTTTTACTCCTAGCTCATACTCGTCACTACGGATTGGCCCGAAAACCTGCATATAATTGACGTTGGAGGCCCCCGCCTGCCCTCCAGATTGCATGGCCTGCACCCAGCTAAAATAGGTGTTTATCTCCGGGGTGATTTTGTAGCTGAGAGACACCAATGGCGTGACGGGATTATTTCTGTGGGCGGCTGTTTGCTGGCCTGACGTCGAAAAATCGTTTTCCAGATAGTTCGTATATCGCCCTCCTGCCATGAGAGACCAGCGATGATAAGTGATTGTGTCGCTCCAGAACGGAGCGACCTGCTGGTAATCAATGTAGCGATACATGCGAGGATTAAAGTTGCTTGCGCTCGTCAATGTAGGGCGATCACGGAAGATATTGCCGTATTCAACAGGATTTTTAGCCCCTGAATTGGCATCTGCATCAAACATCTGCCGCAGCCAGGTGATGCCGGCAATTACATCATGATGGAGTGGCCCTGTCTCGAAGTGTCCCTGAGTGGTCGCATCCACTTGATGGTAAGTCAGCACACGCACCATCTCGAAAGCGCGGCTCATATAATCGCCGTCTGTTCCCGTAAACGTCAGTTGGTTGGACGGGAATTTTTCATCGAGATGGGTGTAGCCGTATGTTAGATGAGCGCTCCAGTTCCGGGAAAAATCCCAGTCGAAGCCCGTACTAAAGCGCTTCATGTCATTGGTTTTCCAAGAGTCTTTGGCGCCAAATGCCTCGCGACCGCTCATCGTCCGTACGGCTCCGACCCCGTTGGCAGAGGCAATCGTATTCACCATCCCTTTCTGAAGGGTATTCAGATAGAACGTGTTGAAATGCCAGTGCAGATTATTCGTAATCCGGACATTAGTTGTGAAAGACAAGGACAGATTGCGTAGGAAGCTGTCATTCACCTGGTTTCCGACTTCGCTGGCGAAAACAAATCGCGTCTGTATGCGATGGGCATTGTCGAGAGACCCTCCAACATCCAGCATCTGCCGAAACACCGCATCGGAGCGATAACCTGCTTCAAGCGTCAGCTTTCGTGTCTCAACCGGAGCTTTCAACTGGTAATCAAGCACACCGCCTGGTGAGCCAAACCCGTACATGAATGCTGAAGCACCCTTGATCACCTGAATATGATCAAAATTGGCCAACGGTAGGTCAATGTACCAGTAGGGAATGGCCAGACCATCAATCTTGTAACCATTCGTCCAGTCCAGGTTGAGGCCACGAACTCTGACGCTGGACCCGGACGCCGTGGAGGAGCCGTTTGAATTCGCCTGGACCCCTGGCTCATACCGCATGACGTCATTGATATCCGAAGCCTGCATCTGTTCAATTCGATCGGCAGAGATTGTGCTGACTGAAAAAGGCGTATCGAACTCAGATCTGGTCCCGAATGCCCCCAGAGGGACTTTACGCGCCAACTTGGGCGCATGACGTGTGACATGAACCGTCACGGATTCCTGTGTCTGACTTCGAATATCATGCGGCACAGCCCGCTGTGGCGACGCACTCGCTATGGGGGGAATGGTCGAATGATTATGTGTTTGTACCTGTTTCCGTAGAGCGTGATGGATCGTCGCGGCTGACGACAGATCGGGCAAAGTAACAAGCAGAAGAGCGCGCAGGCTAAAACGCCGCATGATAAGTATATCCTTGAAAGATTTGAAGTTTCAGCCTGAGGTGCGACGGAGTCTGTCTTCCTGCTCCACCAGAGATCGGACCCTGGGAATGAGATCTCGGCCATACCGAATGGCATCCGTCAGGGGGTCAAAACCCCTGATGAGAAAGGTCTCAATCCCGAGACGATAGTATTCGAGTAAACTCTGGGCGACCTGTTCCGCCGTTCCGACCAAAGACGTGGAATTCCACCGACCGCCAGTAACCTGCGTCACACCCGTCCAGAGGCGTTCGTCATGTCGTGCAGATTTCGCAGCAATCGCCTGTAGTCGCCGGGACCCTTCATTTGTTGGAAGGGTGTCGGCCGTTGGGCGTGCGCCTGCGTGGTCAAGGGCTATTCCGCTTTGTGTTGGCAGAATGGTTGCCTGTCTTTTTTCAATCTGCGTCTGAATGACCGCAGCGCGTTCCCATGCTTCTTCTTCCGTATCTGCAATGATTGGACGAAACGAAATGGAGAACCGCAAAGAACGATTATATTTCTGGCCAGCTGCGCGTACTTTTCCAACGAGTTCTGCAGCACTGGCCAGGGGCTCTCCCCATAAGGCATATCCGTCGGCGAGTTCGCTTGCGACCTTGATCGCCTCCTCGGAGGCTCCACCCAAATATAAGGGGATGCCGTTCGACTGGTAAGGTAGCACAGCCGAAGAGGCGCCACGCAGACGATAGAATTCTCCATCATGATCAAAAGGTGATCCCCCCGCCCATTCGCGGCGAAGAATTTTCAGATATTCCGCAGTTCGTTGATAGCGCTCTGGTTTCGACAGATGGTCTCCATCAGCTTCGAGTTCGCGATCATTCCCGCCCGTTATGATGTGGACAGCTACGCGTCCTCTACTGAGGTGATCCAGTGTTGCAAACTGTCTTGCGGCCAATGTGGGGGCTGTAAAACCCGGACGATGCGCAATGAGCAGTCCCAACCTGGATGTTACGGATGCTGCATGTTGGGCAATCAGAACGCTATCAGGAGAGGTTGAATGGAACGCAACCAATGCCCTGTCAAAACCGGCACGCTCATGAAGCAACGCCGTGGCAGCAATGTATGCGGGATCAACAGCAGGCCCAGGAAGGTCCAGAGTTTCTGTCTGTTCACGCGCACTGACGTAACCAATGAATTCGACAGGCATAAACCACTCCATTTGAAAGTGGTTTCATTTTAATTACTTTTTATTTTCATAAATCTTAAAAATGGAAACCATAGCCCTGAAGATATGAAAAGTTTCCACGTTCCATGTCAGCCTTGTTGGACCCACAAAATGCGACAATGGAATATTTCGAATAAAAAACCATAATATAAGGATATTAAATATTTTTGTTTATAATATTGCAGTTTAGAAGTACAAAATTAAAT
>NZ_JBDOBO010000047.1:0-20188 GCF_047723935.1 Gluconobacter sp. | reverse complement strand
AGTATGGATAGCACCAATTTAAGCGAATGGATGTTAGGACATTTCTCTTCCAGACAATGCGCCAGGCAGTCCGTGAGAAAGACGGATCTAAGAAAAAAAACAAGCGCACGCGGAATGACAAAATCCGCGAAGGAGAGTTGCAATGATTATTTCAGCAGCGACAGATTACCGAAAGGCAGCCGCTCGGAAAATCCCTCCTTTTCTGTTTCATTACATTGATGGCGGATCATATGCGGAGCATACGCTGAAACGAAATACTGCAGACCTTGCAGATCTCGCTTTAAGACAGCGTATTCTTCGCAACGTCTCTGATCTGGATACTTCTACCGAAATATTCGGGCGTAAGCTTGCTTTTCCAGCCGCGCTTGCCCCGGTGGGGCTAACAGGTATGTATGCCCGTCGCGGCGAAGTTCAGGCAGCACGGGCCGCAAGCCGCAAAGGTATCCCTTTCACCCTCTCCACTGTATCAGTGTGTCCAATCGCGGAAGTGCAAGCCGCAGTTCGAGAACCAATCTGGTTCCAGTTGTATGTGCTCAAAGACCGTGGTTTCATGCGTGATGCCTTGGAGCGCGCAAAAGCAGCAGGCGTAACCACCCTCGTCTTTACGGTAGACATGCCAACACCGGGGGCGCGCTACCGCGATGCTCATTCAGGCATGTCCGGCCCGCTGGCTAAATGGCGTCGCTATGCTCAGGCGGTGACACATCCGCAATGGGCTTGGGATGTTGGTTTGCGTGGACGCCCGCATGATCTGGGCAATATCTCGACATATCGAGGCACCCCCACTGCGCTTGAAGACTACATTGGTTGGCTCGCAGGTAATTTCGATCCCTCAATAAGCTGGAAAGACTTGCAGTGGATACGTGATTTCTGGGAAGGACCAATGATCATCAAGGGTATTCTGGACCCTGAGGACGCGAAAGACGCTGTAAAATTTGGGGCAGACGGTATCGTTGTCTCCAATCATGGTGGACGGCAACTTGACGGCGTCCTTTCAACCATTCGTGCCCTTCCTCCCATCGCAGATGCCGTCAAGGGTGACCTGAAAATTCTTGCTGATTCAGGAATTCGCAGCGGTCTGGATATTGCTCGAATGATTGCATGTGGGGCTGATTCCGTCCTGCTGGGGCGCGCCTTCGTTTACGCTCTCGCAGCAGCAGGAGAGCGCGGCGTCGCGAATGTGCTGGACATCATCGAAAAAGAACTCCGTGTTGCGATGATTTTGACTGGCGCACGCTCGATCTCGGAAATTACCTCTGACAGTGTTGAGAAACTTGCGCGAGAACGCTGATCCTTCAACGACCCACAAAGACTTCATCACGGCATATCGAGCGAAATAATAGAGGCGCGATTACCGAATAATACATTAAAAATAAATATAATCTGTGAATAACACGGAATATTACTGTCATGTTTCATGATTTTACCCAATATCTTCCTGCGTCGTTATCCGTTGTTAGGACAAAAAGACGCTCCCGGACCATTTGGTATGCAGGTGCAATGCTCTTTATCGCCCTAGTGGCCACCAGTTCTGCTGAAAGTGCACCTGATACAGCTTTAATCATGCGACAGCACCCAGGAACGAGCTTTCAAACGGACAGAGATACGCCGTTCCATTCCGACGCAAAAGCATCACATATCGTGGCGGCATCCACCAAAAGGACCGAACATCTTTCCGACCCTAATCAGCTTGAAAGCCTTTTTAATACTGAAAGCCTGTCTGCACTCCTCAATCGCAGAGATGATGCCCTGCGGGAACGTGACCTCTCTGCGGGGTATTTCGTACCTGCTCAAGCATTCGGTAATCTGGTTCCACAAGTAGCACCCGCACGAACGTGGCTCGCTAAACGGGGCTATACATTTCAGTTCGCTTATAAAGGGGAAGCCTTGGCTAATGTAAGCGGCGGTCTGAGCAAAGGCATGTCGTATGCTCATGAACTGACGCTGGTGAATAATTTCGATCTGGGCAAGCTGCTAGGTCTGAATGGATGGATCCTGCACGGCGTTTTAATGGAACGAGCAGGTCGACAGATCAGCTTTGATCACGTCGGCGAGCGGCGAATTCTGCTGTCTGAAGTTTACAGCCTTTCCGGCCATATGGCGGCACATTTAGCAGACTTCTACGTGGAAAAATCTTTCCGTCACAACAGCATCAATATCAATCTGGGCCGCCTGACCCTCACACACACTTATGGCACATCTCTGCTCTTATGCACCTTCATGATCCAGTGCTCAGCCCCAGTGGGCATTAAAAGCGTTCAAGGGTGGAGCGTCTACCCGAAAGCAACATGGGGCGGCACGATCCGTCTGCGCCCAACACGCGATCTGACGTTAAGAACAGGTGTTTACGCGTCCTCTGTCCTGACATCGAATCCATCAGGATGGGCCTGGGGCAGCGAGAAGCAGACTGGCGTCATGCTTCCCATCGAACTGACATGGGAGCCTTTTATCGGCCCACGAAAGCTGCCGGGCCACTACAAACTCGGCTTTGGCCACGATACCAGCGGTTTTACGGACATGATTGGCTCGGTCCCCTCCTCGATGGCACTCCGATATGCGGTGCAAAGGCCTCAGGCACGCGACACATTTTATATTGAAGCCGACCAGATGATTTATCGCAGCCACGGCCTGCATCAGATGGCAGGAGGCTACCTAATGGCGGGCTACATTCATAATACACCGCAAGTCTCGGTCTTTTCTGATCAGTTTTATGTTGGAACTTCGCTTCTTGGCATCATCCCTTTTCGCCCACTCGACCGTTTTGGGGTGATGTATTCGTATTATCAGATCAGCAAACGCCTGACGCTCGGGCAGCACCTTCTTCAGGACGCAGGCCTGCCCTTCCCCGCAGGCGTAAACGGCCCTCAGACGCATACGGCAACGCTGGAAGCCTATTACGGAGTTCCCATTATGCCCGGCCTGCTCTTTCAACCCTCTTTTGAATACCAGATGCGACCGGGAGAAACGTCAGTCATTCCGAACGCAACGGTCATCGGCATCAAAGTTATCGGCAATCTTTAATCCCCCCGCATCCAGGGCCGGAAATCGGCATGGATAAGCCTTATCGACACGAAGTCAGGAGAATAAATCCATGTCCCCCTGGAAGCAGATATACGATCCAGCCGGAAATATTATAATTTCCAGTCTGGTTGCTTTGATACCGATTGCATTTTTCTTCGTAGCGTTGCTGGTGCTTCGCATGAAGGGCCATATCGCCTGCACCATCACGGTGGTTCTCACGGCCCTCATAGCCGTACTATTCTACGGAATGCCGATACCCTATCTGATCGCGACGGGATTATACGGCTTTCTCTATGGCTTATGGCCTATTGCGTGGATCATTCTGGCTGCAGTCTTCCTTTATAAACTTTCGGTCAAAACCGGATACTTCGACATTATTCGCTATTCGATTGTCACAGTTTCCGACGATCAGCGCATTCAAATCCTCCTCGTTTCTTATGGCTTTGGTGCTTTTCTCGAAGGCGCTGCCGGTTTCGGCGCTCCGGTTGCGATCACGACAGCGCTCCTGGTCGGTCTTGGGGTGCCACCGCTTTATGCGGGTGGACTATGTCTACTCGCTAATGCTGCGCCTGGCGCGTTCGGGGCAATGGGCATTCCAGTCATCGTCGGAGGTCAGGTTATTGGTGCGGATCCATTGCTGATCTCTCGGCTTGCAATGCCTATGCTTGCTGCCCTCGCGTTTGCCATCCCTTTCCTTCTGGTGATGATCGTGGATGGGCTGCGCGGGCTAAGAGAGGTCTGGCCGATCACCCTCGTTGCAGCACTGACATTTACCATTACACAGACTTTGGTGGCTGTTTTTGTAGGACCTGAACTTCCCGACATTGCCGCGGCTTTGGCAACACTCCTGGTCATCCCTCTCTTTTTGAAGTTTTGGACGCCAGCGAACAGTTTTCGTTTTCCTCAAGAAAGCACAAATGCACCCGTCCCTGGTTCTGAAAAAAATTATAGCAAAAACGAGATTATCCGTGCCTGGATGCCATTCGTTATCTTGACTGCACTTGTCGCCCTCTGGAGCATTGCGCCTTTCAAAAACCTCTTCAAACCAGGTGGTCTGCTTGCGTCCTCTGTCATCACGTTTCCCTTTCCTTATCTGCATGATCTGATCATCAAGATGCCGCCGGTCTCGATCGAGCCTTCACCGTTTCACTCGGTATTTAAGCTTGATCTGATTTCCTCAGTCGGCACGAGCATCATGCTGACTGCGATCCTCTCGACATTCGTGCTACGTGCACGCCCCCGGGATGCTGCAGTGATCTTTCTGCAGACACTGAACGAACTGAAAATCCCGATCTATTCTATTGGCATGGTCCTCGCCTTTGCTT
Organism: Gluconobacter sp.; assembly: GCF_047723935.1. Classification (NCBI taxonomy): domain Bacteria; kingdom Pseudomonadati; phylum Pseudomonadota; class Alphaproteobacteria; order Acetobacterales; family Acetobacteraceae; genus Gluconobacter; species Gluconobacter sp. Next base: position 15,842 of record NZ_JBDOBO010000047.1, on the reverse strand, counting down.
ATCTGGCGAATTATTCCGGTCTTTCCGCGACGCTTGCCCTCCTGTTCGCTGCAACAGGCCCAGCTTTTACGTTTCTTTCTCCAATTCTTGGATGGCTTGGCGTCTTCCTCACAGGATCTGACACATCCTCGAACGCCCTATTCGGAGGATTACAAGCCGCAACAGGTCAGCAGATCCACGTCAGTGGTCCACTTCTCGTTGCTGCCAATGCTGTTGGAGGCTCAGTTGGGAAGATGATCTCGCCCCAATCGATCGCCGTCGCCTGTGCAGCAGTAGGGATTGTTGGAAAAGAAGGGGAAATGCTCAAATTCACACTGAAATGGAGCATCTTACTCGTCTTAATGGTCAGTTGCCTGCTTTCAGCGAGAGTCTATTTTCTTGGATGACTTTAACGAAATACTGACAATAAAATATATTAAGTATGCTTTAATAAGGAAGTTCTATATTTTATTTCAGAAATATAATTTAATATTCCTTTGAAGATACAGTATAATTGATTGGGCTAAGGATCCTTGGACCAATCAGGGCGGTTGCGGCGAGATAGATGACTGAGAAGAAGACGCTAGGGCATCTGTCCTAGCGGGTTGCGACCCGCCGCTAGTACCTCAGGATTTATTATACGATAGCAATAATACTCTCCCATGGTTGAATGCGGATGGCGCTGCCCTGAATCTGTTTTCTTTCTATATTGCTGGCAATGACGCGCTTTACAGTTTTCTCTTCAGGGCACCTCGAACAATTGCGTTTTGAGGCTGGCGTAGGTCGCGTGCCGGGGTGACGGCCCGGAGGATTATCGATTTTTGGTCCTTCGGCCCCCTGTTGGGGCCGCCATTTTGGGTTGGTCCGGCCGATTTGGCGACTGGATCGCGGATTTCAGGTGCTATCTGTCTGCCAGCGCGCCGCGCTCCAGTACGACCAGGCGGCGCATGTTGTAGGCCAGATTCTGCATCCCGATCTTCACAGTCGCGCGAACGATGCCGATGATGCGCACCAGCTTGCCACCCATACTGGTATGCTGGTTGCCGAACACATGTTCGACCCGCGCCCGCACTGACGAGCGGGTCTTGTTGGCCGCTTCCTGTCGTGTCGTGAGCGGCTTGCCCCGGCATCCGCGTTGGTGGATACGGCTCTTGAACCCGCGTGTGGCGAGTTTCTCCTCGGCCTCCTTGCTGCGATAGGCGCTGTCGGCCCACACGGTGCTGGCGGTGTTGCCGGGATCAAGCAGGTCTTCCAGCTTCTGGCTGTCGTGCACCGAGGCGCTGCTGACAGCGTAGCGTCGCACCAGCTTGTGCCGTCGGTCGATGCAGACATGATTCTTGTAGCCGAAGTGCGAACGCCCATGCTTCTTCGTCCAGCGCGCGTCCTTGTCCTTCTGGCGGTTCTTCGCGGGCTTCTTCTCCCACTCCTCGGGGGTCTTGCCCGATTTCACCGTCGCATTGTCGTCGCGTGAGTTACGCTGGCGCGGCGCCGCAACGAGCGTCGCGTCGATGATCTGCCCGCCCATCGCCAGGTATCCCTTGGCTTTGAGATAGCCGTCAAACAGGTCGAACAGCGCCTCGACCGCGCCGGCACGGGCCAATGCCTCGCGATAAAGCCACAGCGTCTTGGCATCGGGCACCGCGTCCTCCAGGCCCAGCCCGACAAAGCGCATGAACGAAAGCCGGTCGCGCAACTGGTACTCCATCTGGTCGTCCGACAGATTGTACAGCGCCTGCAGCACCAGCACCTTGAAGATCAGCACCTCGTCCCATGGCTTGCGACCCGCCGCGCTCTTGCGATCCGCCTCTGAACGCCGCAGCCCGCCCTTGATCAGCGCCGTTTTCAGCTTCAACCGGAACATCTCGAAAGGAACCGCCGCGCCCAACACCACCAGAGGGTCGCCATGCGCGTCCAGCCCCTCATAACGGTGCTGCAAATCGAAAAATCCAGGCTGACCCATCCCTCAACCCCAAAGTTGACGCGCTCATCGCGCGCTAACCCTGAATCCCATTTCAGCCGATCAGGAAAGCCCTATTTTTCGAGGTGCCCTTCAGGCAAGGAGAACGTTTTTTCCTCGTTAGAGAAATTCAGAACAACCAAGGCTCTGGTTGTGGAATCTTCCCGGATATAGGCGTAGATCGGTGAATCATCCGGCGAAATGTCTTGGTAGGTTCCATGAATAAGAACTGGAAACTGCTTTCTGATCCGGATCATGCTCTTGTAAAAAGAAAGTACTGATCTGGGGTCAGAAGATTCTGTAGAGCAGTTGATTGTACGGAAATTCGGATTAACGAGCATCCAGGGTTTTACCGAAGAAAACCCAGCGTTAGTCCCTTCATTCCATTGCATGGGTGTGCGGGTATTGTCGCGCGTCGTTGCCGCCAGATTTACAAGCATTTCCCGAGGGGAAATGTGTCCCGACTCAACCTGCAAGCGCCATTCGTTATGCGCAAATACATCGTCGAACTGATCGATCGATCTGAACGGAAAATTGGTCATTCCAATCTCCTGTCCTTGGTAGATAAATGGTGTCCCGCGCAGGGAAAGCATCATCGTTGCCAGAAGTTTTGCCGAACGATCTCTGTATTGGGGAAGTTGCGAGCCATACCGTGACACCGAGCGTGAGTAGTCATGGTCTTCCAGCCAGACAACAGGCCACGTCCCGGGGTGATCGTCAAAACTGTTGTCACGATTGAATGCGCGCAAATCACTTAGATGAAAAGTTCCCTTACGCCATGCATCGATATTGTCTTTGATTTGAAAGTCGAAGCGAAATCCGGATGAAAGTTCTCTGTTTCGTGAGTCTGTAATACGAGCATATTCATCTCGGGTCACGCCCCAGTTTTCTCCCACCGAATACAGTTCTGTATTCTTGAAAACATGCTCGTACATGTCTTTCAGATAGAAACTGAGCCGGTCTCCATGGTCGGCAAACGTCTTCCGTGCCGGAATTTCTTCCGGAGTAAGATCGTACAGCTTTTCCGGTTTTGCGATGAAAGTAATCGCATCGAACCGGAAACCATCTACACCTTTGTCGGCCCAGAACTTCAGAATCGCGTAAAGCTCAGCACGAACTTCAGGATTTTCCCAGTTCAGATCCGGCTGCTGTGCTTCAAACGAGTGCAGATAATACTGGCCTGTCTTCTGATCTAGTGTCCAGGCCGAACCTCCAAACTGCGTCTGCCAGTTGGTGGGAGGCGCGCCATTTTTTCCATCGTGCCAGTGATAGAAGTTGCGGTAGCGATTATCTCTGGACGATCTGCTTTCTACAAACCAGGCATGCTGGTCGCTCGTATGGTTGAAAACCATATCGAGAATGACACGAATTCCTAGTTGCTTCGCGCGTGCCAGAAAGGCATCGAAATCCTCCATGGTGCCAAAGTCCGGCATGATCTTGCGATAGTCTCGCACGTCATATCCGTTATCGACATTGGGAGAGTCGAAGCAGGCCGCAACCCAGATCGCGTCAACGCCCAGTTCCGCAAGGTATTCCAGCCTGTCCTTCATCCCGATAAAATCCCCGATACCGTCAGAATTTCCATCCTGAAACGAACGGGGATAAATCTCGTAGAACACGCTGCTCTTCCACCATGGCATGCGGGGTTGAACAGGCGTAGATGCAGATGCCGTCGCCCAGAATCCAACAGCCAGTGGCAATAAGCTTCGGCGGCTCAGGTCAATGCCGGTCATGGAAAGCTCCTAAGGGAGTGTGAAAAGAAAATGATCCGCTGCGTCAGAGGGGCTTGGGCAGCGGACATCATCAGACTGTTTTCACCAGACTACGTCGGTTGTTTCGATCCACTTCTGGATGGAGGTGTGCTGAGGCGCCCACCCGAGCAGCCGGCGTGCATTCACGGCCCGCACCCGACTGTTGGAGCCAATGGCAAAGCGGGCCCAGTCGCCCAGCTCAGCAATGGCGTCCTCTGCTGGCCAGCTTTGCGTCTTACCCTCAAAGCCAAGCGCCTTGCTGATGGAAGTCGCGATCTCGACGAAAGACGCTTCACCATTCTCCGCGTAAAAGTAAGAGGCTGACGGTGCTTTTTCCAAAGCCAGTCGATAAAGTTCTGCAAGGTCACGGATATGAACGTTCGACCAGCGGTTCAGCCCCGTTCCAATATAAGCGCCGGCAGCGACTTTCCGCGACTGGGCGTAAAGTTTGGGAAGCTGATCACTCTTTGCCGGCAGTCCAAGAGATTCCCCGTAGATCATTGTTGGGCAGAAAACGATCGTCCTGATTCCGTCGCGCACCCCAGCAATCCGGACGATTTCATTGATTTCAACGCGATCCTTACGGATGTCCATCGGGACGAAAGGGGTATCATCCGCGAAGATATCCGGTCGCTCATAGGCTCCCCGCGCATCATCACCGACGACGCTCGATCCGGATGTGTGGATGAAGGCCTTGCCGCTGCCTTTCAGAGCTTCGAGAAAGGTCTGAACAGACGCAAGATGATCAGAGTTGGCCGCATGAATGACAGCGTCTGCCGCTTTGGCCTCTTCCGCTATAAGAGCAGCGTCATCCAGCGATCCCCGAACGGGCGAAATACCAATCTCCTGCAGAGCCTGTGCCTTGTCGGATTGACGCACGAGACCACGGACTTCATGGCCGAAGTCGGTCAGATAGCGGGCGACGGAACCGCCAATATAGCCGGTCGCACCTGTAAGAAAGATTTTCATGGTTCACTGTCTCCAGAAAGTTTGGATAGCTTCGTGAAACTTGCTCCCTGCAAAACGAATGAACTAGAGAACATGAATTCACAGTCGCTATGAATTCAGGGCACAGATATGTTGAGGGATGTTAACCGGTCGGGCGAAATGGAAGTGTTCGTGGCCGTTGTGGAAGCCGGATCATTTTCCGAAGCCTCGCGTCGGCTCGACATGTCACCGTCCGCCGTTAGCAAGCTGACGTCACGTCTGGAAGCGCGGCTGGGAACGCGGCTTCTCAACCGATCGACCAGGTCCATTGAGTTGACGGCAGAAGGGGAGCGCTTCTATCGCGAAAGTCTGTGTATTCTAGAACAGATGACAGCGCTGGAAGATGGTCTTCTGCATGAAACGCCCCGGCCGACGGGAGACGTTCGGGTCAACATGAATCTGCCGTTCGGTCTTCAATGCGTGCTTGATCTGTTGCCCGGATTCCTGGCCTGCTATCCGGGAATCCGGCTCTCTGTAGATCTCACGGATCAGGTTGTGGATCTTGTCGAGCATCATGCCGACGTCGCCATTCGCATCGGTCCGATGCGGGATTCAGGGCTTCTGCAGCGCAAGCTCATGGAAACGCATTTCGTTACCGTGGCGGCTCCGTCATATCTGGAAAGCCATGGCATTCCTGAAACGGTCAATGAACTGGAAAAGCATAACTGTCTGACGTTCGCATTCCGACGACAAACGCCGGAATGGAAGTTCCGCGATGAAACCGGACAGCCACGAACCTTCGCCCCAAAAGGCAATCTCCTTTTGGGAGACGGAGAAAGCATGCGCCGTCTGACGCTCGCAGGAGCCGGGATCGCACAGCTTTCACTGTTTCAGGTTCAGGAAGACCTCGCTGCGGGGAAGCTTGTCCCTGTGCTCGAAAGATTTGCCGCGCAGGAGCCACAAACTGTGCACGCCGTCTTTATGGGGCCAAATCGTTATATGCCGCAAAGAGTCCGTGTCTTTATCGACTATCTGGCCGCAAATCTCCGATCCGGACGTCACATTGGCAGAGACATGAGATCTGCACGGTGACGTCCGCTAGGCATCGGCATGGTTGTCTGGCTTGGCGGAACGCCGATCGTCAGGGAAGTTTGATAATCCGCTGCCTCTGTTCAGAAGGCTGGATAAGGAAGATGCCTTTTATCTCCTGATTGGGCTAAACTCGCATTCACGTTATCAACAATGCCGTTGCCAACCTTTCGGATGACTTCGGACAAGGGCTGATCGGGATGACTGCGGCATTCAAGCTCCATCCTGATAAAGAAGCTCTGGGTAATCTGCGCCATGAGCATTTCCATATGATCCATACGAAGCGAGGCAAACTCTGTCATATACGGCTTCATTATATTCATTGCCGAAATGACTCTGCTTCGCGCTTCCGGCATATTGGGAGATGCTGCGTCCTTGGTCGCGTAGTTCAGATAAGTCAAACATGGGGTGGATGGCACAAAGATTGTCGTGTCTGATGCTGCAGCTGCTGTGCCCCCAAGTGCAAGCTGTAATACCGCTAAAAACAAACCTCTCAAAATACGCATTCGATATACTCACCAAAAAAAACATAAGAGCCTGGTCGGCCGCACTATTCTGCGCCGATAATGATCGCTTCTATCTCTCACATGATTTCATCATGCGGTTCCTTAGAGAAGTAGCATAGTACTCCATTACAGTCTAAGGTGCCTAGCCGAGCCGGATCCGCCTCTCGAAAGACTGAGAGGTCTTCTTTTTCGGAGAAAAAAAACAGTCGGGTAATAGTAAGAATTTTATTGAATTGGTCACAATAACAAAATCGTCTTTTGTCGTTGTCTTCGATCCGGACAAAAGTAAGCAGTTCCGACCAAACCTCTATTACGCTCTACAGTCTGCCCAATCGCGCACGGTCAGAAGACCTGGATGCTCACGACGGAGACCGGCAATATCAGCATCAAACCCCTCGCGTGCGATCCATTCGAACATGAGGCGGAAATCCTCCGGTAGCCGCGCGCAAAGCAGTGCGGGCATTTTGAAGGACAGTGTAGGGCGCAGACCTGAGCGACGGAGTACGGACGAGGCAGATTGCAAGGTGACAGTGTCGCCCGCCAGTTCAATACTTCGTCCAGAAAATTGCTCGGGCCTCTCGAATGCTTCAGCAGCGAACCATCCGACATCCTGGATCGAAACAAGTTGCATTGACTGTTTTGGTGCCAGATAGGTTTTTATCATCGAAAGCATTGTCGTACGGAACACAAAGGTGGAAAAATTTTCCATGAAAGCCGCTGGCCGAAGAATGGTCGCATTGAGACCGAGTGACGCGATATGCTGCTCAATGGCCCACTTACTTTCAAAATGAGGCACCCTACTCTGGCGTTCTGCTCCGCCGGCAGAACACTGCACGAAATGACGGACACCGCTTTCCGCAGCCAACGTCGCCAGTAATTTGCCCTGACGCTCCTCTCCCGACGACCCGATTTTCATGGGAGATTGGACGGACAGCACCCCATGGACACCTCGAAGTGCTGCCCGAAGGGACTGCTCGTTATCCAGGTTGCCCTGTCTCAGTTCGACCCCGAGCTTTGCCAAAGCAGTAGCTTTTGGAGCCTGCGGGTCACGAACCAGTGCTCGAAGCTGCCATGGTCCTGCGCGACGCACCATTTCGTGAATGGTAGCGCCGCCCTGTTGCCCGGTCGCACCTGTGATCAGGATAATTGGCTTTGACATGGTTGTCCCCTCGTTGAAGGACGACAATATGCCGTTCCGCTTGTGAAGAGCAGATATCTTATCGTAGACGTTGCGTCCCATTTATGGAACGTTCTGCAATGAACTCTGATGATCTTGGTTGCTTCATACATATTGCAGATTCCTTGAGTCTCAGTGCCGCTGCTCGCACAACAGGCATCCCAAAATCCTCCCTCAGTCGAGCGCTGCTTCGCCTTGAAGAGGTCATTGGAGCGAAGTTGTTTGAACGCAGCGCGCAGGCTCTCCGGCTGACGGAGGCAGGACGGATGCTTCTGCCCTATGCGCGTCGGGTTATGGATGATTTAAATGAGGCGAAAGCGGCTCTGGATGGTGTGACAGGACAGCCACGAGGTATCTTGCGGATCAATGCTGCAATGACCTTTGCGCTTGGCCTTGTCGCTCCAATGCTTCCTGATTTTCTCAAACGTTTTCCCGAATTGTACGTGCACTTCGATACGGAAAACCGCGTTGTAGATTTTGCTCGGGAGAATCTTGATATAGCCATCCGTATCGGCGCTCTGCCTAGCTCAGACCTAATTGCGCGCAAACTGGGTCACATCGCGTTATGGCCATGTGCCAGTCCCGCATATCTTGCTCAACGAGGCCCCTTGGATACGCCAGCACATTTGACCAATCACGTCCTTCTTGGGTGGACTGATCGACCCACGATATGGCGGTTCCAGGACGCGCAGAAACACGAGCACCGCATTCCTGTTCCCGTTGGCTCCGTTGTGCCCGAGCCCGCCGTATTGCAGGTCTTGCTGGAACACGGTGCTGGAATTGGACGCTTGCCTGATTTTCTCGCTCGACCAGCCATTGAACGTGGAACCTTGGTCAGAGTCCTTCCAACATTCACAACAGAAACCGTGGAAGCGCATGCTGTCTACGCCGCGCACCGAAGCCTTTCCTCAAAAATCCGCGTTTTCATAGACGCGCTACGGATGCACCTCTTGCAGCAAACTGAGGCGCAAACAGGTGAAGATAAGCCACGGTAGCGAGGCGCGTACTTCTTGATTGGACGTGTCGGGGGTTTAAGTTCCGGACCATGAGTTATCTGTTAAGCGACATTGCCGCTCATGATCCAGAAGACTTTTCCACTGGAGTGTGGAATGCAGCCTCGGCAGATTGTAGAAATCGTTGATGGTGCGCGTGATATCCTGCTCTACTTCATGACGTGTGCTCCAGGCCTGTCGTCACAGAAGTTCCGCTTTCAGGGTTTTGAAGAAGCTCTTAGTTACAGCATTATTTCAGCAGCTTCCCTTTATGCTCATGGACACAAGAAAGCTATGAGCATAAAGGGACTGACGGTACGCCTCTGAACAATACTGACTGCCACGATCCGCATGATGGACGAACCCTGTGGTGGCTGACGCAAGGCAAGAGCGCATTGTAACGCTGTGGGGGCAAGATCTGCGGTCATACGGGCCTCAAGGTTCTAGCCGATGACTCTTCGTGAGAAGAGGTCTAGCATCACCGCCAGGTAAACCCAGCCTTCACGTGTTCAGATCTCTGTGATGTCTGCTGTCCATTTCTGGTTATGCTGTTGTGGAGAAGTCCTGTCCCAGAAGGCTGGGTTCAATACTGTGCCTGCGCGAACTTGTCGTGGTCACTTTGAAGCGCCGCGTTCGGGCAACCCGGATGTCAGTCTCCCGCATCGGCCGTCCCACACGACGATGTCCAGCAGAAAAGCCACAAGTTCTGAGGCCCTCTGACATGCGGGGACGTCCGTAACTTCGCCTGCTCTGCTCGTGAACGGTGCGGATATGGACCATCAGAGCATCATCCCCTGTTCTGCGGGCACGAACCGGGCGACATCACGCTCTTAAACCTCGGTCGCTGACACCAAATAGCCGACAGACCCGTTCGCGTGAAAGCGGACCGTGATACCGCGCAATGAACGCAAACCTCACGATCTTTGGTTCCAAAAGAACTGTGTCGCCTCTTTTAGCAGAAGGTTCTCACGACGTAATCTCTCATTCTTACGCAATAACGCCGTATGATCCGTTGTGTAAGCAACGACAGTGTCGTGCTTCTGGGCATACGGATCCATGTCTTCAAGGTCGAAGAACCGATCCTCAGGTCCTCGGCAATGCGCTCTCACGAAAGATCACTGCTCAGAGCAAGACGGGCTGCCTTGCTTCTGAACTCAGCTATGTAAACTCGTCCCATTCCAACTCTTCTTCACGACCTTCTTCGGTCTTAAAGGTCCGGAACTAAACCGCGACACGTCCAGTCTGCTGCCGGAAAGACAGTCTGATCGTCTCTGGCCCTCTTTGCGAGAGACATTCCAACTCATGCAGGTCTGTAACTATTCTGAGGCTCCCGGCTGACTTGGGGGGAACGTGGAATGTCTGCTCTCGGGAAAGGGACCACCAAAAGCAGTCATTCGTAGTTCTCACATTCATGACTGTTACCGACCCAGATCTCACCGCTCAGCAGGGCGCTTGAGCGTCCGACCACGCCGAAACGTGCGAGTAGATACGTCTGATCATCCGGACAGCAGGCGCTGACATTGCTGCTGTTTCGGCATCCCAATGTGCGAACTGAAACCTGCCGTCCATTCACATTGGCCGGGGCATTCTCGGATTGCCTGTGTCTGGGATAAAGCCTTCTTTCCCTCATATCGTGTCAAACGGCAGGATCGACTGATTGACTACTACTATCGAAATGCTAGAGTATTTCATAGTTCCCGAGGGATAAGTTCCTGCACGTTCTATAGGTGAGGTATGAACGAGAGGTCGCGCGTCGACAAGACAAGCGCAGAAGACAAGTCAATCGGGTTCGACTACCAGTATTACTATTTTCTAAATGAAATCCTTAACCTGAAGAGCGGTCAAACTGCAGGCTATGAAGTTCTGGATGATGTTCACATCGAGTGCGCGGACGGCAAAACACTGCTCGTCCAATTGAAGCACACCGTCCAGACAAATGCGCAAGGCGCCCCTATAAACCTCACCACGCTTGATCCTGATCTCTGGAAGTCGATTTCCAATTGGTGCAAAGTAATTATAGATCCGGTATACGGGCGCTCATCTGTTAATAACCAATTGATATTTCTGAAGAAAACATCCTTTTTACTCGCATCTAACAAGTCTACCAACGTCCGGAACTCATTCTTGTCTTCGTTTGATGCATTCTGTAATGCCTCGAAATCACACGTGGCTTTCATATCTGATATTCGCGCGCTCAAGACTGAGACCAAAGACGAAACCATCAAAGGATATATCGACGATCTCCTGAACCTTGCCCCTGATGTATCGGAGGCATTCCTTCGAAATTTATCGTTCGGGCTAGGCCTTGATGAGATCATCGCCCAGTGCAAAGCCTCGATTTTGGAAAAGCAAATTCACCCGACTAGGGTCGATGACGTGTTTCAGGCCGTGGACTCCAAGCTTCGAGAGAACTCCTTTGCGACAGTGAAAGCGGGAGGCAAAATCAGCTTCAGCTTTGAACAATTCAACCACGAATACCGGCGAGACTTCGATAAAGTGAGAAGTGCGGGGTTCGTGATTAGAAATCTTACCTCAGCCCTTCCTGCAAACCTCTCAGACCAGACATTCATCAAGCAACTCGTGGATATCGACGATATTGCAGCCGATGACGTCGAAATTCTGACGAAATTCACCACCTTGAGATTAAATTTCCGCGATAATGTCGAGCAATGGATCCAAGATGGCGACATAACGCAGTCCGATGTCGATGACCTTGAGCAAGAGGCCGACACTTACTGGGAAAACACTTTCACTGCGAGTTATCCCCGTCGTCAACCACCACCAGACGAGGCAGCGGTGGGGACAGCGGCGCGAGGTATCATTCAAGAACTGCGAAAAGTTAAACTTCCCCTTGCCTCGCAAGAGTTACCCGTCAGAATGAGTAACGGTGGCTTCTACGAATTGTCCGATCGGCCCGTGATAGGCTGGTTGCACAACTGGAAAGATCGTTACAATTGAAACTGAGCAGCTTCTATAATAATCTGGGGATTGATGCTGTCGCGATCTCAGCCGTCTTGGAGAAAGCTGAATTTCTGACGTTCCCGCGATTGATGGTGATCCTGCCGATTGTCGCGCATCGCGATATGGTAAGACAACTCGCAAATGCCCGATTTCGGGTCGTCAGTTTTGAGCAGTACTTCATCGAGAAAACGCAATATTTTTATAACTTTGCCGATCGTTATCGCGCCTGCCTTGCCCCCACCGTCAATGCGCTTCAGCTGTTGAACGAGATTGGCTGCCTTGAATTGCGCGCAGACGGCGCTGCGATTGCCTCGCCGCTGCCGATGACCCCGGCTATGGGCAACCGGGCCGGTCGGATTTATCGCGCCTCGTCCAACATCGCAGCCCTTATCTCGGGCAGTGTCGATGTTTTCTACCTCAATACGAGGATCGAACTGTGAAATTCCATATCGAAAGCCTTTATCTCTGGCGGGCCAATGGTGAAACCCGTACCTTGTCGTTTCTTCCCAACAAGGTGAACGTGATCACGGGCGCCAGCCATACGGGTAAGACCGCAATCCTTGATATCTTCGATTACTGCTTCTTCGCCAATCGGCATCGCATTTCGGAAAGCATCATCAACGAAAACACTCTGTGGTACGGCCTGAAAATCCACGTGAACGACAAGGTCTATACACTGGCAAGAAGGGCGCCAAGCGGCCCAACTGTCTCAAGCGATTACTATTTCTCGTCAATCGGTGAAATCCCCGACAAAGCCCCGAAGGCAAACATCCAGGAACCGGCCCTGAAGGTGCTGCTCGGCGCCGATTTCGGTATCGATCAGGATGTCAGGATCCCCTTCGGTGGGCAATATCTGCAGACAGGTTCGCGTATATCGCTTCGCTATTTCCTGCTGTTCAACACGATTTCGCAGGACATCATCACCCACAGCGAGCAGTTTTTCGACAAGCAGGATCAACCCCGCTCCCGGGAAGCGTTACCACGCATATTCGACATCGCAGTTGGGATCGACACTGTCGAAAATATCCTCAAACGCGATAAGCGAGCGCAGCTTGAGAAGCGCTTAGCGCGCTTGCAGAAGCAATCGATAAAAGCAGACGAAAATCGCGAGGTGTTCTACGGCGAGCTTGCCGAGACGACCTCCCGGGCAATGTCCTACGGACTCATTGCCGACAATTCGGATGCCGAGCAAGCAGTGGCGACTTTGCAACGGATGGTGGTTGAAAGGGAAACGGGTCCGCAATCGTTTGTCTCGAGAAGGTACGAGGAGATCTCTGCCGAGCTCTATCGGGTTTCCCGAAAGATCAAGGGACTTCGCAAATTCTTAGGCGAATATACCAAGCATAAGGATGTTCTGTCCGAAACCGCCGATAGCCTAAAGCCGATCTCCTCTCTTCGCAGCAATCACGCGGATACCGTGCGCACTTCTGTCTTTTTCGAAATTCTCGAGAGACTTGAAGAAGGCCTGCAAGAAATCAAGACAGAGATATCCAAGAAAAACCCTCTGGACAGCAATGTCGGAGAGTTAATCAAAGAACTGGAAGGTCAACGCGAACAGCTACAGGCTGAACTGCAAGCACTGCCTTCAAGTGACGCAGTCTTTGAGAACGACAAAGAAAAATATATTTTCATTGGCGAGACGAAGGCTCAACTTAAACTATTCGCGGAAACAAATGAAAACAGTTCACGCAATTTCGATGCTGATATAGCAAATCTGGAAAGGCAAATCGGCGAACTCTCTGTCCTGTCAGCGGGAGAGCGCCAGAAGCATTTTACCAGCGTTCTCGACGAGACAATCCAAGAATATATCTCCTCAGCCAGCGTGGCTTTGGGCAATTACGGCCAATATCGCTCTGCATTCGACTACAAGGAAAAGAAGCTTCACTTAAGAAAGCCAAAGACTGCATTCATCGAAAACGTTGGCAGCAGCTCAAACCACATGTTCCTTCACCTGTTTCTTTTTCTCGGATTGCACGAGATTATTATGGCGAATGACGGGCAGCATGTGGCGCCATTTCTCATCATCGATCAGTTTTCCAGACCATATTGGGGAGATGACGAGAACAGCGGCGCTAAGAGTGAGCAACGCGCTGAGCAAGATCGGGACGTTAATGAGAGCGACGTTGCTAAGGTCCACACTGCCCTCAAACTACTCGACCATTTTATTTCCCAGGCGAACCGCATGGGCAAGGAATTTCAAATCATCCTGTTCGAACACATCGACCCGAAATACTGGAAAGGCCTTGAGAATTTTCATCTCGTCGAGATATTCCGGGACGGCAATGCGCTAATTCAAGGCGCTCAAGCCAGAAGCTAAGTTGGGGCTGTCTGGTATCCAGTCTACGCGGTTGTGAAGCTGCCGTTCCTGATCGTCCGTAGTCCCGGAAAGTGCAGCAAGAGCTTACGGCGTCCCACGATTGACCGGTTTGGGGCGTAGCCGGATATTCGCCATTGGCGGCGGCAATCGGCAAGAATATCTCAAACTCGGTCTATTGACGTGAGTCTTGCAATATCAACTTTTGGAAAACGGTCAAAACCGCCAAGACGTCAGAGCTGAGGGGAATGCCGCCTGTCTGGTTTCATATTACTGAGCAGACAGGCAGTTTCGGGGGGGAAAACGGAATGTCCGCTGTGCGTCCCGAAACATAAGAAGCGGACTTAATATTTCTCAGAGCGCACACTGTGGTTTTAAAAGGCACTGCGGGATACGACATGGAGCGATTAAGCCGATTGTTGCTTCATTAAAAAACGTTCCCTCTTTCATGTCGAATCAAGCGGCATGATGATTAGGTTACGTTGACAAAAGGCCTGAGTCAGAGCCTTACGGCGACGAAGTTAAGGAAACTCATAAAGGACAAGGCAATCGTGTCGTATCGGGTCGCGATGCGGCGCATCTGAGGTGCTTGAACATCCGCGCGATGCGGTTGCGGTCCATGTAAGGCCACCAATCTGTTTTCTGTGGAACGCTGCGGCCTTGGCGTAATGGAATGACCGTCAGGATCCCGTGGATCACCAGATCCTGACGGAAACTATCGCTGTCATAACCCCGATCGGTCAGCATGGTCTTGGGGTTGAGAACCGGCAACATCGTCAGGGCGCCTGTGGCTCTGTAGTCCGAGCCCTGACCTCCGGTAAGGACAAAGCCAAGAGGACGTTCTTGATCGTCGCATTGGGCGTGAACCTTGCTCGTAAAGCCGCCGCGTGATCGACTAAAACCTTCCGTATGAGCCCCCCTTTTTGCACCGGTAGCGTGGGAATGCGCACGGACTACGGTACGTCGACCATATGCTGCCAGTCATCTGTTAGGGTCAGATCTCCAAGGGTTTGCAAAAGAGCATCCCACACGTCCTGTTCGGCCCAACGACGGAACCGGACATAGACAAAGTTCCATTTACCGGAGCGCTCATGCATGTTCCGCCAGGGGCAGCCGGTCTGCAAAACATGCAGTATGCCGTTGAGGAACCGGCGGTTGTCTTTGGCCGGACGGTCCCAACGTCCACGCTCAGGCGGCAAAAACGGACCAATTATCACCCATTTCTGATCCGTCAGATCGCCTCGTGCCATGTCTGTTCCCTCTGCCCGTTATCCCCAGGCACAAAGTGAATCAGATCTCAGGCAGACCATACAGTCCTTTTGCCAACGTGATCTAGGATCGAGCATCTACATTACCCATGACTGGTAATCGCATAATATTTGTGGTGATATATGTCACGTTGAAAGGCTTTTGGGTGATCCTTAAAAGAAATCTGGAGAAATTAATTGAGCGATGATTTTTTTATCGGTGATTTAATCAGAGCCAAACAATCCGCTGTCGATGCAGCAGTTACTACCATAGCCAAGAGTGCTGCGGGTCCATATTTCTTGCAGCGGCGTCCTGCTTTGGTATTAGGATACTATTCCCTTGGTATTGGCAATCGAGTGAGCGCATGGATCGCTTATAAGCGGAAAAATGGAAAATGGTACGAATACGGTTGGCCCGTAAATCTAAATAAATACGAGCTAGTTTCCAGACCCAAAAACACTGTAATTCTCAATCCGTTTGAAGCATGGCAAAATGTTCCTCAAGCGAGACACATTACTCTCGTTAGCTCAAAGAAATGTTTCTACAGTTACCAGTGGGCTGCGGGAACATCGACAACCGATCCCGATACACCCCTGATGTATCAGTCTCTACCTATGTCAGCCGCTGATCTGGGGGCATATATTCGGCTTGCTCTCTCTAAGACGAGCGATCACAGATCACAAAGGATCGATGGGAAATTTTCGGAGGGTTATCTTCGTGAAATTGCTATCAGATCCAACGAAAGTGGTGCCCCCATAAAGGAGGAGCTTTCGACAAAATTTAAACTCGAACCTACCAAGCTTCTTTCCACACGATCGCAAATATTTATAAACCAATTATTTGATTGTTATGAATTACATCCTTCATTTCAATATGGTGGAAGCGATATGTTTGTTTCCATAAATGAAAGTGATGAAATTTTGGGGAAGGCGGTACTTGAA
>NZ_JBDOBO010000046.1:0-20317 GCF_047723935.1 Gluconobacter sp. | reverse complement strand
CATAAGCGATAAGCGCGGTTCGGGAGGGCACCGGGCAACAGAAGCCCTCCCACCTCATTTTTCCTTTTGTGCAAAACGTCTTGCCATTCTGGCTGGTCTGTCGCATCCCTGACCTGATTGACTGAAACATCAGGCCTGCGACCATGAGCGACGACGATCACACCGGCCAGGATGGCCTTGAGCACGACCTTCCCGAAAGCCTTCTTCCCTATGACGACTGGGTGGAAGACGCCTATCGTGAAGTCATGCTGCGCGCCATTGAGTACGTTGCGGCTGAAGGCCTGCCCGGTGCTCACCATTTCTACCTGACCTTCCGCACCAATCGTTCGGACGTCATCATTCCGTCCCGTCTCCGCGCCCAGTATCCGGAAGAAATGACGATCGTTCTTCAGCACCAGTTCTGGGATCTGGCGCTGGATCGCGACAAGAATGTCATTTCCGTTGGTCTGTCGTTCGGGGGCGTTGGCAGCATCCTCGTCATCCCGGTTGCCGCCATTACGGCCTTTGCCGATCCACATATCCGGATGGCGCTGCGCTTCGTCAGCAGCATGGTCGATGACGACGAAGACATCGAGATTCCTGAAGGCGCTGTAGAGCCAGATGATATCGATCCGGCGCACCACCCCGAGGTGACGATCGAAGAGCCCCCTCAGGAAGAGAAGAAAGATGCCGAGGTCGTAAGCCTGGCGGCATTCCGCAAGCGCCCACCAACCTGAGCTATTCTTTCCCGCCCGAACAGGGCACCGAGGCCTGACGGTTTCTGCGTCCTGATGATAATATCAGGACCATCGGGCGCCGTTTTCTTGAGGGACCATCATGCGCTTTACCGTTGATCGCCTTGACCACATCGTTCTGACCGTACGGGACAGAACTGTTTCGGCATCCTGGTACCAGCGGGTTCTGGGCATGGATATTGAGGAATACGGTCGTAATAACCGTGTTGCTCTGTGCTTCGGTGGCCAGAAGATCAATCTTCGCCCCGAAGGATCAGAAGGATGGGAAACAGCCGAAGGCGCGCAGCCCGGCACATCCGACCTCTGCTTCACAACAGCCATCTCAAGTGACGATATTGTGCGGCATCTCGAAAAATGCGGTGTTGTCGTTGTGGAAGGTCCGGTTTCGCGCCTGGGCGCGCTGGGACCGATCACTTCGGTTTATTGCCGGGATCCGGATGGCAATCTCGTGGAAATTGCCTCTTACCAAGGCTAACAGGCGGGGTAGGACCCCCGCCTGAACTCCTGGTTTTTACCAGTTCTTGGAAATCATCCAAAATTCTTCGGATGTCAGGGTAATGGCGTTGGAGCCCTTCGTTTCAGCCGCAGCCGTTGCGAGGGCTTCGATACGCTCGATCATGAGCGTCTTGCGCTGATGAGCCTCTGACTGCTCCTTGACGGTGGCAAGTGTCTGAAGGGCAGACTTTGCAGCTTTGGCAACGCGGGCTGCATCAATAGCGGCATAAGACATGATTAGTCTCCATGGTGATGGTCAAACTCGAAGTTGATCCTACCGCACCCTTGAGACCAGACCAAATAAACAGCTCGCACTCAGGCCAGAGAGGCCTCGTATGCCTCAAGCACGGCGTCCGTGGGACCATCCATTCGGATCTGCCCCTCTTCCATCCAGAGGATGCGCGTACACCACTGCTTGAGCACAGGCAGGGAATGCGATGTCACGACCAGAATTTCAGCGGCATCGATCATGCCTGCCATCCGTTCCCTGGCTTTTTCCTGAAAGCGCTGATCTCCCGCCATAAACCATTCATCCATCAGCAGAATGCGAGGACGTGGAACCGTAGCCAAAGCAAATCCAAGCCGAATGCTCATTCCGGACGAGTAGAGGCGGACTGGCAGATCAAAGAACGGTCCCAGCTCTGCAAAGGCTTCGACATCGGCTTCCAGCGCAGGAATCTGGCTCTTTGGTAACCCGATCCGACACGCAAAGAGATTGAGGTTTTCACGCCCGCTCAACTCTAGATTCATGCCAGACTGCGGATCAATGAGCGCATGACTGTCGCCCTCAATGTCCAGAAAACCATCAGTCGTTTCATAGATGCCAGCCAACACACGCAGAAGCGTCGTTTTGCCAGCACCGTTATGGCCAATCAGGCCCACCCGTTCACCCCCATGGAGCTGGAATGTCAGGCCTGACAACGCCTGCACCAAAACGGCATCCGAAGCGACTGCGCCAAGACGCATTCTTCCACCAACAGCCGAGGGTTTTGTGACGGTAGCCTTGGCACGAGCCAGCAGTGTTTTCTTCAGAGAGCGAGAAGCCCCGTGCAGCACCGGAAACGACAGAGAAAGGTTCTCAAGGCGGATATGCGTCATGTCAGATCCAGAACACCAACCGTGAACGCACACGGACGAAAGCCCATATCGCGATAACCCAGAACACAGCACTCGTCAGCAGGGCCACGAGCCAGACGCTGATCGAAGGAATATGCCCCAGCAATGGAGCGCGAACGACTTCCAGCAGGGCATAAAACGGGTTGTACAGCAGGTACCGCGCTTTCCCCGCCAACTGCTGCGGTTGCCAGATGACAGGCGTCACGTAGAACACGATCTGAAGGAGCGCCCCGATAATCGGTGGCACATCCCGGAACCTTGCGCAAAGTGCTCCCAGCAGCATGCAGGCTGCAAATCCGTCCAGCCCCCACAGCAGAAGAGACGGAAGCGCCAATAACGCCGTGAACCCCGGCCAGACATGGTAGATCGCGAAAACACCAACAGGCACGATGATGTTGTGAGCGAAAACAATCGCATTACGGACCACAACCCGTATGGCCTGAAGCAGCAATGGAAGACGACTGGAGCGTATAATGCTTTCGGCATCCAGAAAACTGGTGCAGGATTCCTGAAGAAGGCTGGACAATCCCGTTTGCCAGAGCGTCAGGGACAGCGCCAGAAACGGCAGGTAGACCTTCATATCCTGATGAAAGAGCCGACTGTACAGAACGCCCATGGATGCGACCATAAGGGCCGATGTAATGGTCAGCCAGAAGGGCCCCAGGGCTGATCCGCGATAACGCAGCTTGATGTCCAGCCATCCGAGCATAACGCCCAAACGCCAGAGCTTGCAGGCTCCGAGGAAATCATCCCAGGCCCGGGCAGCGGGGCTCCCCCGACGTTGGTCGAACTTCAGCACGCTCAGATCGTGCGTCGGCAACCGTTGCACCTCTGGCTCTTTCGTGGCCGGGGAAGATGAGTTCATCTGGTTCGCCTAGCCGATAGACTGTGTTCCCGCAAGCAGTCTTCCCCTTGATGATAGCGTGCTCTTCCACCATCTGTCCCTGAACAGCTTCCACAGTGAAAAAGTAGGCGACAAACGTAACTCTTTCGTCATTTTTCCTAGTTTTGCCGTAATCCCTGTGTATGCTTTGAGGGTTGCGACAGTTCTTCCTTTGTCAGGTACCCTGCCCCGATGCCCAGACCCGCCGTGCCGTTCCAGACCACTCTTCGCCCGTTGACCGCTCTCCGTTCCGGTCTGGCACTTGGTCTGATCGGCCTTCTCGCGGCATGCGCCGGCACACCCGACATGAGTTCCACCTCACAGGTTCCCGTTTCTCAGGAAGCCGCGAAGTATCGCGCTCACGCAAAATCCTACTACGCCCCGCCGGGGCCTCCCAGCGATCCATGGGGGCCATACATTCAGGAAGCGTCTGCTCGGTTTGATATTCCAGAAGCGTGGATCCGGGCGGTCATGCAGCAGGAATCTGGCGGCCACCTTTACGACCATAATGGCAATTTCATCACTTCGACGCCGGGTGCCATGGGCCTGTTACAGCTTATGCCGCCAACTTATGATGACATGCGCCAGCAATACGGCCTCGGCGACGATCCGTTTGATCCGCACGATAACATTCTCGCAGGCACGGCATATCTTCGACAGATGTATGAAATCTACGGCTCCCCGGGATTTCTTGCCGCTTA
The DNA here is from genome assembly GCF_047723935.1 of Gluconobacter sp. Classification (NCBI taxonomy): domain Bacteria; kingdom Pseudomonadati; phylum Pseudomonadota; class Alphaproteobacteria; order Acetobacterales; family Acetobacteraceae; genus Gluconobacter; species Gluconobacter sp. The sequence goes on along the minus strand of NZ_JBDOBO010000046.1, from coordinate 16,388 downwards.
TAACGATGGCCCTGGAAGCCTCGACAGCTACCTGCGTCGCGGACGTCCGCTGCCGCGCGAGACACGCCGATATGTGGCAGCGATTGGTCCGCGCATTGCTGGCGTGACGCCTCATAACCGGTCAGCCGCAGACCTACTCGTCTCGCAGCACGATCCCAATGCCCAAATTCAGGTCGCAGAAAATACTGTCCCTACCACGCCGGCAAGTCAGTCGATCCGGGCAGCCTGGTCGCACAAGGATGCATCAGCAGACAGCTCATCTGATGATAGTTCGTCTTCGGATGAGACCGTGCCCGAAACACCGGCCGCTCTCGCAACGCCTGTTGTCGTAGCCTCTGCCGCGCCGACGGAACCGAGCAGCGTCAGTGCGGCATGGGCAGCGCGAGGCATCACCTCCCCGGCCCCCACTGTGCAGAAAGTGGCCTATCATCCGCCGGTCGCAAACAGCATGGATACTGAACTGGCGGACAGTCAGGTCACGGCGCAGGAAATTCCGATGGGGCACCACCTGCAACCCCAGCCGATCATGGCCGTCATGCCCGCAACACGGCAGCAGTATCGACTGTCTTCTCCAGCACCGACGATGCATCACGCAACTATTGCTGCCCCGCAGGAAACGAGCGGCCCTAAAACATGGGCCATTCAGGTCGGTGCATTTGCCAATTCGGGACAGGCCACTTCAGCAGCCTCTCAGGCTCATAGTCAGGGGGGAGCGGTTGTCGCGTCTGCGAGGACACAGGTTGCCAGTGTTAAAACAGGCAAAGGCCACCTCTATCGTGCGCGCCTGACCGGGCTGACACATGAAAATGCCCTTGCGGCCTGCCATCGTCTGTCGCACGGTTCACCGTGCGTTGTGGTTCCGCCCGGCGCTTTCTAAACCGTTACCTTTAGGGAACAGAGCACATCCTATGCGTCGCTTTCTGCCAATTTCTGCTGTCTGTGCTCTTGCCATGATTGGCACCCTCCCTAATCCAGCTCACGCTGCCCTGGAAACAGGAGCACATGCTCCGGACTTCACTGCCAAGGCCAGTATGGCCGGACATGAGTTCAGCTATCATCTGGCCGATGCCTTAAAAACGGGTCCGGTCGTCCTTTATTTTTACCCGGCCGCTTTTACCAAAGGCTGCACCATCGAAGCGCACGAATTCGCTGAAGCTGTTGCCGAGTTCAAAGCGATGGGCGCAACGGTGATCGGGATCTCCATGGACCCGATCGACAAGTTGACCCGCTTCTCCGTCAGTGAATGCCGGAGCGCATTTCCTGTTGCCGCAGATCCTGATGGCACCATCACCAATTCCTACAAGGCAAAGATGCCTCTTCTGCATATGGCCAGCCGTACCTCTTACGTGATTGCGCCGGATGGGCATGTTGCCCTCTCCTATGCATCCATGTCCCCGGATGGCCATGTCGAGCGGACACTAGCTGCCGTCAAGGCGCTTCAGGCTGCCCACTAAGCTCACCAAACACCGGAATGTCTTCTATGCCGCGCCCTTCCTGCTCCACACTGCTCCAGAGCGGAGGGGAGCCTGCTGACCTTTTCGGGCAGCATCATGTTGGTGACTCACGTCCGCTTAGGCTTTCGGAAGACGTCATCAGTACAGCCCTCTACGACGGCCCGGGCGACTGTTACCGTTACACCTTGAAGCGCGTATGGGACGAGACGAAACCCATGGTCATGTGGCTGATGATGAATCCTTCAGTCGCCACAGAACTCGGGGACGATCGAACGGTCGCCAAATGCCAGCGCTATGCGCGTGCATGGGGCTACGGTGGAATTTTCGTCGGCAACAGTTTTGCCTATCGCTGCACGGATCAGAAACGCCTTCTGGAAGTCGATGATCCCATTGGACCAGATAACGACAGGCATCTTCTTGAAATGGCGAAGGCAGCAGATCTTGTCGTGCTAGCTTACGGTGCCCCGCAGGCCAAGGCACTTAGGCCCCGGGGCACTGCTGTGGCCCGGATGCTGGCGCACCATGGCGTGAAGGTGACGGCATTAAGATTGAGCCAGACGGGACGGCCAGAACACCCGCTTTATCTTCCGGGTGTACTGACCCCCCAGTCATTGGATCCGGAGACCCTGACCTGATCCTTCAGGCTGGTTACTCCCCGTCCAAGCGGGGATTCTGCTCACGAATCTGCCAGACCAGAACCAGATGATTGTCATGGTTCGGATAAACCACCTGTGGCTGGATCTGAGCGCCGAGCTTGTTTTCCCGATAGACTTTCTCGATTGCAACTTCGTCCGCAGCCAAAGCCTGATCCGAGATCGCTGCGCCATCCTGAAGGGTAGTTGCGGCTGCCAGAGCAGGCGTTGGTACTTTTCGGTTACCCTCGAAAGCGACCTTGTCCACAATCAGTCCAGTACTGCCAGCCTCAGCAGTCCTTTGGTCGTGCTCCCTCATCAGCAGCTTCACATCCACTGTGTTGGCGGAAATATGCAACTGCTCACCAAGGTCCGCCCCAACGCCGCGTGACTGATACAGCGTCGCGACCTGTTTCTGTGCGTCTGCCAGCTTCGCACGTGTGACGTTCTGGCCGTCGTGATAGCCGAATGCTGCGAGAATATCCGCAGACGGAACACGCTTGTTTCCCTCCACGGACACCGAACCCAGTTGAAGAGGGGAATCGAGAGCGGGAACAGGTGGGGGAGCGGCTGGAGTTGCTGCGGGCTCGGCCAGAACCGAACCGGTCGCTAAAATCGCCCCCACGGCAAGACCCACTCCTGCACGTGTCAGCATGGAACGAGAGAACCTCATGCTGCCTCCTGTAAAAAACTAAAAATCAAGAGATTGTCTTACGCCATAATGCCTCAGGAGTTGCCCCTTATCTGGACTGTGATGGTCTTCATCCACACAATGTCACACTTCGCATCACCAGAGCACAAACCATTTTAGTTCCCCCGTACGCATTGACAGCGGGTCGGGCCGTCTGCGACACACCACCTCTCACTCCATAAATTGGAATTCATTTTCTTCGTCCCACCCTGTGGGAAAGTCTTCGAAGAAGACCGTCTTCCTGTTCGCCATCATCAGACAGAAGAGAGATTCGCTGCCTTATGGTCGTGCTGACTGATCACGCTCGCCTTTTTCGTTCCGGACATCTGCGGACCGTTTTTCTGGGACTCCTGTCCGCCACGACACTGGCTTTTGCGCCAGGCCACGCCTGGGGTCAGTCGGCCTCTCCTTCAGGTTCCACTCCAACAGCAGGCCCGTCGGCTGAACCCTCAGCAGGCAACAGCAAATCCGAACTGACATCGCACCCCATGGATACAGGGCGACGGGTTCCTATTCTGCAAAACAACATGCGCGGTGTGCGCAGTGCTGGCACTCCTGACGAAGTTGAAGATCCTGGCGCGTTTTTCGCAGCCCCCATGGGATCGCAACATTTCTTCGGAGACTGGGGCGGCATTCAGCCGTGGCTTGTCAATCACGGCATTCATCTCCTCGCCGCAGTCAACGAAGAGTTCGCCGGCAACGTGACGGGCGGTAAAGACCGAGCCTATTCGGATACGGGGCAGGTCGGCGTTGAAGTAGATATCGACTGGGACAAAATGGCCGGTATCAAAAACTTCTGGACGCATACGCTGATCGTCAACGGACACGGCCAGAACGTGTCCCGGATGTTCGGGGATTCCATTGCGCCCGTGCAGGAAATCTATGGTGCACGTGGCAACGTCGTAGCGCATCTCGTGTCGATGTATGGAGAGGCATCCTTTTACCATAACCGTATCGACATCAGCGCTGGCTGGATTCCGGTCGGTTCATTCTTTGCTGCCTCGCCACTTTTCTGCGACTTCATGAACGTTGCCGTTTGCGGAAATCCAGCACCTAACAAATATACGGAAGGCAACCGCGACTGGCCGTCCGGAAACCTCGCGGCGATTGCCCGTGTCATGCCGACGGTCAACACATACATTATGGGTGGCCTCTTCGCCGTAAGCCCGCACGCTTACAACGGCGGCATTTCCGGTTGGTCCTGGGCACAATCCGGGCTGGGGAAATTCTCAACGCCTGTTGAAATCGGCTGGATTCCCCGGTTTGGGAAAAACCATCTCGTTGGTCATTACGAGCTTGGATATTCCTACGACAACTCACGCTATCTAAATCTGTACGAAGACATTCACGGGAACTCGTGGCAGCAAACCGGTCTGCCTCGCCGCTATGAAGCCGGGCGAAACAGTGCGTGGCTGATCATGGATCAGATGCTCATGCGCAACGGGCCGGGTGATACCAACGGTCTGATCCTTATGGCGGGCGCCATGTACAGTGACGGCAAGACCGTCGCCATGCGAGACCACACATGGGTTGGTATGATTGATACGGGCAAAGCGTGGGGTCGTCCGCTCGATACTGTCGGCGCGATGTGGCAGCACTTCGACATGAGCACCACGGCGGCCTTGCAGCAGGAATCCTCCAAGCAGCTCAACCTGCCCTATCAGGATAATCAGTGGGGCACGGTCTATGGCCCACAGAGCCATGAAAACGTGTACGAGCTGTTTTATAGCGCGCATGTGGCCCGTGCGATGGCAATCCAGCCGGATTTCCAATACATCCAGCGCCCCAGTGCCACGACAACATTCCATGATGCCGCTGTTCTGGGCGTTCAGTTCACTGTTGTGCTCTGAAGTCATCGACAGCCAGCAAACGACAAAGCGAAGCCGAAAGTGGCTTCGCTTTTTTTATGCCCACATTCTGGCGGTGCGCACAGTCATATTAAGTTACATTGATTTATTTGAGATTAATTCTCATTACCGTATGTAGCGCACATCTTTTCCTCCAATCGAGGCTTCTTTCCGTGCGCGCACATCTGCTTTCCCGCCCCAGACCTGCTCGCCATCGCAGGCACCTGGCCTGCCTGCTGATGGCCGGAACAACCCTTCCCGCTTTCGCCTATGCAGCAAGTCCCTTGCCGAACCAGACCCAGGTTGCGTCCAACAAGGCTGTGGCAGCGCCCAGCGCGGCCAAATCATCCGCGCCGACCGATGAAGAAATCATCGTAAAGGCCAAGCGCCGGAATCAGATGGAAGTCACGAGTGGCGGACAGCTTGGCGCTCTCGGAAACAAAAAGGGGCTGGACGCGCCCTTTAACATTCGCAGTTATTCCTCCAGCATGATCCTGAACCAGCAGTCCCAGACGCTTGGACAGGTTCTGGAAAATGATCCATCCGTTCGCACGACGTATGGATACGGCAACTTCTCGGAAATGTTTGTCATCCGCGGTTTTGCCGTCAACGGTGATGACGTGGCCATCAATGGTCTTTACGGCATCACGCCCCGGCAGCTTGTTTCACCCCAGCTCTACGACAGTGTTCAGGTTCTCAACGGCGCCAGCGCATTTCTGAACGGCGCTGCACCGAGTGGGTCTGCTATTGGCGGCAACATCAACCTGATGTTCAAACATGCGACGGATGCCCCCATCACCCGCCTGACAGGAGACTACACGAGCAGCGCCATGGGAGGCGGCAGCATTGACGTGGGCCGTCGTTTTGGAACGGAGAAGCAGTTCGGTGTTCGTCTGAACGTGGCCGGACAATCCGGCGAAGATTCCATCAATAATGAATACCGGCACTCCACCGCTCTGGGGGCTGATTTTGACTGGCACAGCCGCGATAACAGCACACGTATTTCGATGGACATGAACTATCAAAATCAGGGCGTTGATGGTGGCCGCCCTGGGCTGATGCTGAGTTCATCTGTCACCAGCGTTCCGCGCCCGGTCGCCCCATCTCACAATTTCGGTCAAAAATGGGCGTATAATGACCTGAACTACATTTTTGGCATGCTCAACATCGAGCATGATCTCTCCAAAAATGTGACCCTGTATGGGGCCTTTGGTGCCCTGAATGCGAATGAGAAGGGCAACTACTCCAGCCCGACCCTAACGGATGCAGCCACCGGCGCTGCAACTGCGGGCAGCATGTATGTGCCTTACAATCAGACGAATGAGAGCACCCGCGCCGGCGTTCGTGCGCACTTCCAAACGGGCTTTATCAAGCACGAAGTCAATGCCGGTGGCTCCGCGCTCTGGGAAGATTCAGCTGCGGCCTACGCCATGGCCCTGACCTCTCCGACCACCAACATTTATAAGACACCGCAGTTTGCCTCCCCGGCTCAGACTTTCGTTGGGGGTGTTTTAAACGACCCGCAGACGACAAACTGGACACGCCTCTACAGCCTGTTTTTCTCCGACACGATGTCTTTCCTAAATGGTCGCATAGCCCTCACCGGGGGCTTCCGTTACCAGAACATGATGATCAACGGGTATAAATACAGCAGCACCGGCCGCGGTGCACTGAGCACTCCGTATAATCAGGATGCCATTACACCTGTTGTCGGGCTTGTCATTCACCCGACGCGTCAGACGTCCATTTACTTCAACAGGATTGAAGGCATGTCTCAGGGCGATACCGCCCCCGCCAGCGCTCGGAATGTCGGGCAGATTTTCCCGCCCTATAAGTCTGCCCAATATGAAATCGGCGCCAAGTACGACATTGGTCGCTTCAGCGCTGCTCTGGCGTTTTATCAGATTTCACGCCCCAACTCTTATAATGTGCCCATCGAAGGCACGGGTTACTCCATTTACAAACAGGACGGCCTCCAACGGAACCGTGGCATCGAACTCACCGTGAATGGAGAAATCCTGCCGGGACTGAGATTCAATGGGGGTGGGACGCTGATTGATGCAGACCTGCGCCATACGGCAGGCGGCCTGCAGAATGGCAACACAGCGATCGGCGTTCCGAATTATACGGTCAACGGCAATTTGGAATACGACCTCCCTTTCCTGAAGGGAGCCACCGTTGTCGGACGTGTCGTCAATACAGGCAAGCAGTGGGTTAACACAGCCAATACCCTGCATCTGCCAGTCTGGACGCGCTTTGATCTGGCAGCACGCTATACGTTCACGACGTACCACAAGCCTGTCACTCTGCGCTTTGGCGTCGATAACATTGCCAACACACGCTACTGGTCTTCGTCCTTCAACGGCTATCTGCTTGAAGGCCTGCCCCGGACATTCAAGTTCTCCTTCACGACCGACCTCTAATTTCACGTCAGACGACTGGCACAAAAAAACGCGCCACCTTGATCGGGTGGCGCGTTTTTCATGTCTGGCTTTTGCCAAAGAAATCAGAAGGTAATGCCCGTCTCAAAATCAAGCAGCAGAGCATTCTTGTAGCGGTTGGTGCCCCCGGGATGCATAAGATACTGCGCACCAGGACGGATCACGAGCCACGGGGTCGGGCGCCAGCCATAGTTCAATTCAATGGCATGCTCTTCAGAGGGCTTGAACAGGTTTGTTGCCCCGGCAGCCTGCATCTGTCGCGCCCAGATCGTCAGCTTCGGGTTCACCCACAGCATCTTCATGCCAAGGCTGATCGTATCATTGGGTCGGCTCGGGAAGGTCCCCTTACGCGTGATGCCCCACGTAATGAAGTAAGGTGCAATCGCGGTGCGGGGATCACCCCAGGTGAAAGATCCGAAGAACGATGTTCCACGGTTCGGATCAGCCTTGTCACGTTCCAACATACGGTCGAACTGGAACCATCCACCAAAACGGCCACGAACCTGCTGGGTCGGCGCTGAAATCAGATACTCTGTCGGGACACCGAATGTGCCAAGCTGGCCATAGACGTTCTTGACCTGAGAAGAATCCCAGTAGCCACCAATCTTGATGTTGGTCTGAAGCGGACCGCTGTAATCGTCCTTACCGCCCTGATGCCATCCAAGCTGAAACGGAACGTACGTCCCCGTTGCACCATGAAGGTTCATTTTCCAGCCATTATGGGTGTTGGCGATGGTCGGATCGACCGAATACGCACCGAACTGGATCAGGTAATGATTGTTTCCGGCAGGGTAGAACTTCACCCAGGCACCCGGATGCGCCGTCGGGTAATATCCGTAGCCCGAGTTCATTGCGACAGACTGCGGCATACCGCAGATAGCGTTGGACTCGAACTGGCAGTACTGGCTCATGCCCCAATACATGGAGGACTGCTCGAAATCATTCTCGGTGTTGATTTCACCGACTTCCGTGGAGACGTAGCGGTTCCAGGGCATTTCCCATGACAGACGCGTCAGACGGACAGTTTCACCAGACCCGAAGATCTGCTGTGGGCTATCGAGTGCCGGAAGTTTGGCACCAATACCCAGACCCTGCCGGGCTGTGCTTAGGAAGTGGAACAGGCCAAGGTTCCAACCGGTCAGCTTCTTCAGATCAAAGTCGATATTGAGGCCGAATTCATCCGCATATCGAACAGTCTTGGCCTTGCCGCCCATCGGATTTCCCGCACTGTCCTGCAGGAAGTGCCCACCGATGTTGATCCCTTTTTCCGTAAGCCAGGTGCGATAGCCGCCCCAGTCACCAGTCATGGTGCTCTGCGTCAGCCAGTCATGAAAACTGGCCGGAAAGAAGCGGTTTTCTGTCGTATCTGAAGGCTGCACATCAGCCAGATGCGATGGGGTCGGGGCAGGTTTGACCAGCAGAGGGGTCGGCTGGATGGATCTGGTCCGAAGGACAGGATGACCAGCACTGTTGTGCGCGCGCGGCTGACCCTGTTTCGCCTGATCGGAGGCAGAAGCCGTCTCGGCGTATGCAATCTGGACGGTGGACAGTGTCGTGCTCAAAAGACAGACCGCCCCCAGAGCCTTCGTCAAACCGCTTTTAAACCTCTGCATCTTTTCCCGCGTCTCCCTCTCACGTCGCCTGTAACCGGAAATCATGAATGACCTTCCCATACAGGCCGATACCGGTCCGGAATAGGGAGAGGAAGACGGTTGTTTTCGTAATGCGGCAATTCCGCCGCATCACGTCAGAACATGTCTAATCTTTTTCCTAGGTTTTCTCCCGAATTACAAAACCTTCACGTCTTTCAATTCGGCGGAAGTTTCATGTTCACAGTTATGTGTTCTCTGTCCCAACGGCGCGTCAGAGGTTCCAGGCATACCAGAATCACCACAATAACCACGGCCACTTCACACAATGTGCGGAACAAACCGGCATAAAGAGCATTTCCCGCAGAAGCTGCCATATCCGCAGGCATGGCCGCACGATTGGCGATCACACTGCCCACATACATCGCAATACCCCATAGCAGATAAAGCGCCCCCATCATGAAGCCACTCAGGCGGGCTGGCGTATAGCGGGCCACAATGGCCAGACCCAGACCATTCGTCAGCAGTTCCGCAAAAGACAGAAGCCCATAACCCGCGACCATGATCCAAGGGGAAACCAGACCTTTCGTCCCGACAGCAGAAAGCCACCAGACGGCAAAGGCCATAGCTACCATGACGTAGCCAATCAGCATTTTCCGAGCCAGAGACAGATCCCGCCCCTGGGCGCCCAGCCGATTATACAGAACGGCCAGAAGGGGGCTGATCGCCATGATCCAGATGGGATTAAGCGCCTGAAACTGCCCGGCAGACATATGAAAAAGTGTCACGCCGCCAATACTGAAATCGCCAGAGACATCGCGCAGAGCGAACAGCGTCAGGGACGTGATCATCTGCTGATAAAAGACGAGATAGATCGTGCCTTGCAGGCACAGCATGTATGTCAGCCGCAAACCGGGACGTTCTTCTCCCGGTGCACGAACGTAAAGCACAACCCATGCCAGGAAAAGCAACGCAGCCGCGGCAAGAATACAGACCCGGGCAAGACCATCGCTGCTCATGATCCATGCGTTGAAAACAGTCAGCGCAAGCAAGCCCAGCCCGACCAGAGCAAAGCGACTGAGAGGTACACTTTCTTTTTCTACAGCACTGGCCGTATGAGCGAGCCACCCAGAACGCCACACATAGTACAACAGACCAATAACCAGCCCGACTGAACAGGTCGCGAAGGCGACAGGCGCGCCGTAATTGACCTGAAGCCAAGGCGTCAGCAGCATCGAGACAGTCGAACCGACATTGACGGACATGTAATAGAGGGTGAACGCTGCATCGAGTGCGGCATTGTCACCTTCATAAATCCGGCGAACCAGATTGCCTGCATTTGGTTTGAAGAGGCCGTTTCCTGTGGAAATCAGCGCCATGGCCAACAGTAACAATGTCGGTGATGTCAGGGACGCCGCAAGACAGGCGTAGCCTATGGCGAGGGCAATTGCCCCCATCACCATTGTTCGCCGTGTCCCGAGAACGCGATCTCCCAGCACGCCACCGAGAACAGGCGTGATGTAGGTCAGGGCGGAAAAGGCACCCAGCATCAGGTTGGCCGCAGTATCTGCCATCCGAAGCTGCTGGACCATAAACAGCGTCAGAACTGCCTGCATGCCGTAATAGCCGAACCGTTCCCACAGCTCGATTGCAAGCACGACAGTAAATGCCCGACGACGCGTCGTCGCTGGCGGTTGCCCGGAGGCCGGTGTGGAATAAGCGGTCATGAAAAGCCCGTCAGAAACAAAGACGGGCTTTATCTTAGGGCAAATGCCACTCCCCGGCGAGGATGAGGGCATGAGATCCGATCACGCTCAGCACCACGACGAAGATGATGGCGAAAATACCACCAATAATCTGACGCCATGGCCAGTCCGGAATACGGGCTTTTGCGCGACGGATCATTCCCATGATCAGGCCTCCTGCTCGGAGAAGAAGGTTTCCAGTTCAGGAGAAACTGTCCCGATATGCACCTGCAATGTCACGAACAGGTCTCCGGCAGGGTGTTTCTTGTCCGCGCCAATGCCACGTCCGGCAAGACGGAGAACTTTCCCGCTGTCAGAATGCTTGGGTACCTTCACTGCGACATCGCCCTTGGGCGTGGCGACAGTCACCTTCCCACCCAGAATTGCAGTCTTGAGATCGACATTCTGGGTCATGCGCAGGTTACGGCCATCACGAACATAGCGCTTGTCTGGCGTGACAGAAATCGTCAGCAACGCATCACCCGGAACCCCAGGCTGCCCGTCCATCCCTGGACGACCCGGTGCACCCTTGCCCCGCACGCGCAGTGTCTGACCGTCTTCAACACCCGGCGGAATACGGACTTCCGTGTGCCCGCCTTCCCCAAGCGCCAGATCCAGAGACGTTCCCAGAACCGACTGCTCAAACGTTATGGTGACCGAAAAACGACGGTCTGAGCCCTTGGTTGCCCGACGCCCGGCCGTACCGCCGGGACGGAAGTCCCCACTGAAGCCACCGCCACCGAACATATCGGAGAAAAACGCGCCCAGGTCTTCCTGATTGAAATTTCCTTGGAAACCCTGTGCCCCGCCACCCGGGCCACCACCGCCGAAACCAGCGCCACCAAACGGGCCACGCTCCTGCCCTTCGGCATCAATTTCACCACGGTCAAAGCGCGCGCGCTTTTCCTTGTCCCCAACGATGTTATAGGCCTGACCGACAGCCTTGAAACGCTCTTCCGCGTCCTTGCTGTCAGGGTTGTGGTCCGGGTGATACTGCTTGGCCAGCTTCCTGTATGCGCTGCGGATTTCCTTGTCCGTGGCCGTCTTGGAAACCCCAAGAACTGAATAAGGGTCTTTCATCTCAACTCCGCATCCTCTGCTGCGCCGTCATCCAGAAGATCAATCAGTACGGCAAGTACGACATCACGGGAAAATCCCGCGCTCACACCTTCTTCAATCAGACTGTCCAGCTTTGGTCTGAGGTAATCCTCAGCCGGGTGACCATCCTGTGCCATTGGTTTATTCCTCCATTACGTCCAGATGTGTGACGCCCGTCGCCCCGGGTCAATGACCGAGGACAAACTCCGCAACATGCGGCACGAGATCCGGGTCGAGAGGGCCAAGAAAAGGAAGACCGGGGCGGGTCATCGTTTTTCGGTCAATTGCCGGAACATCTCTCAGAAAGTGACTCGCAGAGGGCAAGTAAGCAGTCGTAGCCTGAGGATCCGCAGCCTGAAGCAAGGGAAGATCTTCTGTCGGGCTAACCTGATGGTCTTTTCCGCCCTGCACCAGCAAAACCGGCCCATGATAGGCTTTCAGGAGCGCAGCAGGATCATATCGCATAACGTCAATCAGGTATCCCTGTACGTCCGCGTTGAAGAGTGGCTGCAAACCAGGGTGTAGCTGTGACGGATCCACACGATGGCCCGCTTCAAGGGCATTAATGGTGCTATCAATCTGTGGAAGAACGGTCTGCGCATGCGGATTGGCATGGAGTTGCGCCCGGATAAGTTCACCCATTGGCCGTCCCTGTGCCGACAACAAGATCAGACCACAGATACCCTGGCTCTGACCAGAAGCAGCAAGCACGACCAGCGCGCCCTCGCTATGGCCACCAAGCCAGACGCAGCGTGTCCCCATTTCTTTGCGAATGACAGAGATCCAGTTCTGAACGTCCGTCACGTAATCCTGGATGGTAACGTGGTTCCCGTTTTCAACGGCCCGCGCACTTCCAAACATACCACGCTTGTCAACGCGGACCGTTGAAATACCGCGTGCGGCTAACCCTTCAGCCAGTAGCCTCAGCGTTCCTGGCTTGAGACCAGACGCTGAGTCTCCATTTCTGTCTGTAGGACCAGAACCAGGAATGAGCAGAAGAACGGGTGCTGTTTTTCCGGCATCCAGAAAAGTGCCAGATAGCGGCCCTTGAGGACCGGGTGCTTCAAGAGAACGCTCAGTTGCCGCCTGAGAAAGACCAGTTCCAAGAACAACCGCAGCCACAAAGGCAAATGAACGCAGAAAGACAGGCATCATGGCAGAACTCCGTTCAAACTGTTCTTGCCCTGTTTCGAGCCGATCCTGTCTTAGCGCGTAAAGGCCCGTACCAGCGCGTTTTGCTTTCCAACTTCAATCGGCAAACGCGTATCCGTGAGCTGACGGCCCTGCCAGCCGGCACCCATCGCCGTGTAAAGCGAGATGGCGTCACGAAGACGGGCCATCCGCCCCACAACTGCCTGATCCTGAGCAGAAAGTGCGGTCTGCTCCGTCGTCAGGACATTGAGATACCCGGTCAGACCCGCGCCAAACAGCTTCTGGGCACGATCGCGCGCCAGACCAGAGTCCGTAGCGGCCTCTTCAAGCTGCGTGACAAGTTCATTGTCATGGCGCCAGTCCCCCATTGAGTCTTCGACTTCAGCAAAGGCTTTCAGCACTGTCTTGCGATACACTAGACGGCTCGCCTCGGCTTCTGCACGAGCCTGAGCAATTTCTGCCGTGTAGCGACCGCCATGAATAATGGGCAGCGAAGCCATCATCATGAAGCTCCAGGCCATGCCACCCATCTGGAACGCCTGATAGGCAGCAGAAGCGTTCGGATTGAACGTCAGCGGGATCATGAACTTCGGATAGAGATTGGCAACCGCCACACCGACCTGAGCCATGTCAGCAGCGTAATGCGCTTCTGTTGCCCGAATATCCGGGCGATTTGCCAAGACAATGGACGGCAGGGACGCCGGGAACGCTGGGACAGACGGCAGAGGGCGCCGCACGTCCAGCTCTTCCTCCAGCTTGCCCGGCATTTCGCCGAGCAGAATGGAAATGGCGTGGATCAGACGCTCTTCCTGCGAATGCAGTGGAGCAAGACGCGAGCGCTCGAGATGCTCTTCTGTCTGTGCCTGCGCCACGGCCAGCGTATTGCCCAGGCCGTGCGTATAAAGTTTTTCAGTCAGTTCACGTGAGCGCTGCGCCACATCAATGCTGTGTTCCGTGACTGCAAGCCGCTCCTGAATACCGCGCAACGTCACGTAGTCTGATGCGACTTCGGACAGCAGCGACAACAGAATAGCGCGACGGTTTTCCAGTGATTCTTCAACGAGCCGCTTACGTTCCTCGACCTGACGGGAGATATGCCCGAACAGATCAATTTCCCAACTGGCGCGAGCACCATAGGTCAGAACAGAAGCCTGTGGCCGGTTTGCGGGATTACCCGGGCGGAGCGGCCAGTTATCTACATTGATGGAATACCGGTCATCGCCACCGCCCATAGCTGCATCCAGCTGAGGATACCAAGCTGCCTGAGCCTGCCGCCGGACAGCACGCTCTGCCACGATATGCTGAGAGGCAATCTGCAGATCATAGTTGCCCTTGACCGCGGCCTCGATCAGCTCGTTCAGCATCGGGTCATGGAACTGGGCCCACCAGTCCTTCATGTCTGCTTCGGTCCGCGCGATCTCGGCTGCCGTCACCGATTGTGGCTGCTCGACAAAAGTGTCGGGCACCTTGATCTTGTCTGGCTTGAAATTCGGCCCGACGGTGCAGGCCGTAAGTGACAGACAGGTGCTGAGAGCGAGGGTCAGAAGCTTGCGTGACATGTCAGAGATGATTCTGCAGCCAGGTGGTCAACTTGCCACGGGCGCCCGGCGTTTCGCGCCCAATCGTGACGGTTGCGGTCATGCCGGCCGCGAGAGTGATTTCCGGCGGAACGTTATCCAGTTCCAGACGAACCGGAATACGCTGCGCAAGACGGACCCACGTGAAAATCGGGTTCACGTCTGGCAGACCAAGACGGTCTGACACGCCGTTACGGTCGTTAATGCCACGGCCGATACTGACAACATGTGCAGGAAGGATCTGCTTGTAACCCATGAGTTTCACACGGGCAGCGTCACCCACATGCACACCGTGCATCTTGGTTTCTTCGAAGTATCCGTTGATCCAGTAACTATGGGCGTCAATCACGGCCAAACCAGGCTGACCTGCATGGGCATAATCACCGACGCGCAGATTCAGGTTGGTAATGTAGCCGTCAACGGGCGAATAAACTGTCGAGCGCTGAAGGTTCAGCAGGGCCGTATTGAGTTCGGCTTTCGCTGCATTTACTTTGGCGCGTTGGGTTTCAACATTAGAGTTGAAGTCTTCCTGCTCTTCGGCAGACACAATGCCACCGAGGCCCATACGACGCTTGGCATCAGAAGATCTCAGCTTGAGGTCTTCGTCCGCACCGGCAAGGCGGGCACGGGCGGCGTCAATATCAAGGCGGAAGCGAACGGGATCAAGAACGAAAAGCGGGTCACCGCGATGGACAAACTGGTTATCCACAACAGGAACAGAAACGACTGTTCCGGAAACTTCAGGGGCTGCATCTACGACGTAGACACGAACACGACCATCGCGCGTCCATGGTGCCAGTACGTAAATGTCCCACATGGTCCGACCGAGGCCAATGGCCATCGCCAAGACAATCAGAGTCAGCAGAACGCGGATCACACTGCGGGTCCAGTTCATAGCCGACCCCTCCTAGACGTAAAGGATGAGTAGACAGAGAACACAGACATAGAGCGCTATTTCAAAGAGGGCGACGTGCCAGAACCAGCTCAAAGCACCGGTTCGCCACAGAATGCTTCTCAACAGAAGTGTTACGAACACTGCTGCAACGGCGTAAATTGAGAGGGGTGCGACAAAGACGCCGAAGAGATTGACTTCCGTAAGCATCAGGCTGTGACCTTGGTGCCAACTAACGGACTGTTCGACGAACTTTCCACGGGACTCCTCGCAAGTCCGTGACGACTCCCCCAAGGGCGTAATCACGGCACAGGCGAAGTGCTTACGCCATTAACCTACAACTGGCCAGATGGCTTTGACAAAAATCAGTCATAAAATGTCTTATTTGGAATGACTGAAGAAACTCTTCAGAATGGACAGGAAGCTTTTGCCCGTAAAACGGCCAATCGGGCCGAGCAGAAGGCCAGTAACCGCCGTAATGGCAACTGACTGCTTCAGTTCGACCAACTTGCGATCACGACGAATACGCGCCTCGATCTCGACAACGTCGGGAATCGACCATGCTGCAAGAACTGCAAAAATCAGCACGAAGAACAGATCAATACCAATGACGCACAGGCTGGCTTTTACGTAGCTCAGACCCGCCACACTGATGAAGAACGCCCACAGGAAGCCATGAAAAGAGATGGCTGCGAACAGCAGGAAGACAACGGCAACAAGCGCGCACGCAACTCTCCGACCGATTCGCATGGCGGAGCGGGAGAGAATCTGGCCTTGGGCGGAAAGGACTTCCTGACCGAGTTCGATGGGCTTCATGGAGGATCGTTCGCCTTTATTTCTAACAGGACGGGCGCAGGTCTGTGAATGGCCTGCCTCCCGCCTGAAAGGTCACGTGCCGATTACTTGGAGAAACGGCCCGCCAGGAAACCGACCACAGCGGAAATCAGAATAGCGGCGATGGGCCGCGACTGCACACGCGTCGATACATTTTCAATTTCATGATCTGTGATTTTGCGGGCATTTGCAACGGCATGCTCTGTACGGTCCGCTGCCTGAAGCAGAGCCGGGTTAACATAATCGTTCAGGATCTGCTCAACCTGCTTGCGCAGCGTCTCGATCTGGTCCTGCGTTGTCTCGGCTGCAGCTTCGATGTTCTTCTTGACGGTATCGCGGCTCATGTTCAAACCCTCATTGCAATCAAATAGGGACCTGGGAATCAGGCCCGGTATCTGGCTTCAAACGCAAAACCATTATCAGAGGTTGCATGTCC
>NZ_JBDOBO010000045.1:0-21038 GCF_047723935.1 Gluconobacter sp. | reverse complement strand
CACCACGGCCAGATAAGTCCGAAACAATTTCGACTGTAGAAAACCCTGGTGAAAAAATTAAATTTTGAATCTCTTCTTTTTCCATAGGAATTCCAGGAAAAATAACTTTATTTTCAATGGCTTTATTATAAATTTTCTTACAATCCAACCCTGAACCATCATCTTCCACTTCAATAATAACGCGGCCAGAATGATGAAAAGCTCTCAAATAGAGATTTCCTTCATATGTTTTACCTTCCATACTTCTGACATCTGCATTTTCTAGGCCGTGGTCTATTGCATTACGAACCATATGCATCAATGGATCAAAAAGCTTTTCAAGTATTGATCTATCAATTTCTGTTTCTTCACCTTCTATATGCAATAGGACCTGCTTTCCAGAAAGACGGGCTGTCTCTCTCACAATTCTTCCCATGCGCTGAAAAACAGTCCTAATAGGATGTGCGCGCATCGCCATTACATTTTCTTGCAATTCGTGGGTGAGTTGATTTAACTCCGCGATTACTGCATCGAGCGAAGAACCTGGCTGGATACCGTATGATTGCATCTGGGTGCGAATAGCTCCTTGATTAATAACCAATTCACTTACTAAATCTACGAGTTTATCTACTCTGCGCGTATCAACACGAACTGTAGGGTTTTCTTTATATTCAGCTTTCGAAGTCGGGGAAATTACAGGCGATACAACTGAACTACCCTCGAGATTTTCGTCTCCCACAAACGGGTTAGCCACTTTTTCTTGGGTATTTTCCTTATGAAAAAAATCGACAAATTCTACTTTAAGATCTTCTCCTGACCATTCAAATATTTCTTCAATATTTTTCCTGGCCTCAGAAGTCTTTAAGGTAATATTCCACTGTAAATATGTCACATCCGGCTCGAATGCGTCCAAAAATGGAATTTTGTGGGGCTCTACTTCAACAGAAAGAAAACCCTTTTTTTGTAAAAATTCGAAGAGATTTCTTACATCGTCGCCATGAGAATACAACGAAAATAAAGGCTGCACCTCAATATAGAAGGTGTTCTCCTCTGGAACGTCGATATCTATCTTAACAGGCTGAAAATGAATTCCATCTATGTCTTCCAGGATGGTCGGGTTCAGTTCTGGCTGTGCACATAACGCAGAATTATCTTCCAAGCACAGGCTAAGGTCCCTCCAGACATCATCCTGGTTTTGTAATGGCGTCCCGAAGCGATAAAAAGCGACAATATCGGCTAAAGAATCCGTTGCTTTTAAAAATATTGCGATTTTATCTTGATCGATGCTGCATTGCCCTGAACGGATTTTCTCAAGGACTGTTTCAAACAGGTGAGCAGCGCGCACCAAATTTTCCATGCCAAAAGCACCTGCTCCCCCTTTGATGGAATGAACAGCCCGAAAAATCGTATTAATTTTTTCAGAAGACGAGTTAAACGTCTCAAGTTCATTTTCTAGTGCAGATAAGTGCTCTCCGCACTCTTCGAAAAAAACCTGACGAATGCTTTCCAGTTCATCCATAGAGCCATTCTCACTCATGGTGACACACGCTCAATAGTCTCAAGCAGACGGTCCGCAGTGAATGGCTTTACTATCCATCCTGTCGCGCCAGCTGCACGACCTTCCTTCCGAGCCTCTGGACTTCCTTCGGTCGTTAAAAAAAGTATTGGTAAATATTGTGTTTTCTTTTCAAGACGCAGCTTTCTGACAAGCTCCAGTCCATTCATCCGTGGCATATTCAGGTCTGTAATAATAATATTCGGATCAAACTCTACTAATTGTGCCAGAGCATCCACACCATCTTCTGCCAGACAAACGATATGCCCTGCCGACTGCAGTACATTCCGCAAAAGATCCCGGATTGTTCTGGAATCATCAACGATCATAATATTCATGGCGTATCGCCTTCTTCTAGCAAGAAGGTTCCACCCATCGTTTCCAATGCTTGCGTGAATTCGGCTGATGGGTTTTGGATTAGAAAACGAGACTGCCGGGCATGAGCTGTCTTCTGAGCTGAAAGTAGAACTTCAAAACATCGTCCTCCCAGGCGTTTAACGCTTCCAGCATTCAACGTAATGTCTGTCGATTGCTCTCTAAGCTCCTGCAAAAGCGTTACCGCAAATACAGTCCCCATATCTTCTGGGAGACAAAGCGCCGCCATTAACGAAATTCCTCCCAGCCTTCATCAGATGTTTGAAAATCATCCGTCGAGAATAGTGGTGACGATGGCACCAAATTATAGTCGGTCTGATGGCGTCCGGTTCCGATCAAGTCACGCTCCCCAACATGAAAATGATGGACAATCTGCACCAGCTCCTTGGCTTCTTCACTAAGGTTATGACTTGCTGCGGTCGCTTGCTCGACCATCGCAGCATTCTGCTGAGTATTCTGGTCCATCTGATTTACGGCCAGACTTATCTCAGAGAGGTCATTTGCCTGGCTTTGCGCTGCAGTCGCAATTTCCCCGATCAGGACACTGATTTCGCCGACATTCTCAATGATCGTCTTCATTGCTGCACCAGTTTCCTGAACGAGTGCTGTCCCTTTGCCGACTTGTTGAGTGCTGGATGTAATCAGATTTTTGATATCTTTCGCTGCACTGGCTGATCTCTGTGCAAGAGCCCGGACCTCTGTGGCGACAACAGCAAATCCCTTCCCTGCCTCTCCCGCCCGTGCCGCCTCGACACCTGCATTTAATGCCAAGAGATTTGTCTGGAACGTAATGTCGTCAATCAGTCCCAAAATTTGACCAATTTGCTTGGACGATTGTTGAATATCCAGCATCGCAGCCGTTGCAGCAGCCATGATTTCACGCGAGCTCTCAGCTCGCTCCCGCGTCTGGGTAACGACAATACTCGCGTGCATCGCCGCATCCGCAGTCTTCTTGACTGTCTCGGTCACGCTGCCAACGGAGTGTGTTGTCTCCTCAAGACGACTGACTTGCTGTTCCGTTCTACGGGCGAGGTCATCGGCGGCAGAAGCAATCTCGGCAGATCCAGAAGAAATCGTTCCTACACTATCGTTTAGAGACACCAGGATCTTCTGAAGGTCCGCAAGTGTCTCATTGAAATCTCGCCGCAACCGTTCGTATTTTTCCGGGAAAGCCTCTTCCAGTTTCTGGTCAAGACGCCCTGCTTTGAGGTTTTTCAAGGCACTCCCGAGCACCTCGATCATTTCATCGCGCGAGCGGGCTTCAGTCATCGCCTCGCTTTGTGACCGACTGGCTTCTTCCTGAGCATGACGGGCGGAAGTCTGCGCTTCAGCAACCTGCCTCTGACTTCTCTCCAGATCAGTTTGAAGACGTTGAAAACGCTCGCGCACTCCATCAAGAGCTGGAACCGTTATAGAGGTAGGAATGCTTTGATCTGCAAGTTGATGCGCAGCCTGTGCAAGCTGTTGAGCTGGACGAAAGACTGCAAAGAAAATCAGGGTACTGGAGAGGCTTATGCCAAGGAAAATTAAGGCGTCAGGCGCAAGGAACTCGAAGAGCCTGTTGCCTGTCACGCTTCCTGCTATTCCTCGCACACGCCAATATGCCGCACAACAAAGAAGCAGCATGGGGAACAGCAGACCTATCCACAGCAGCGCTGGAGTTACGCCGCTGCTTTTAGTGCTTACGGGCTCGCGTGAGAAAGACATTCCAGATCACCCAGTCAAAACAGAACCTGCCCCCACCGTGCACAGCACAAAGGACATGAAGGACTGTCTTACCCGTGACTGATTGATACTCCGTTAACAGCACTTTCCGGATATTTCAGAGTTAGGGCTGTCGATCCGCACTCTGATCCGCCTCTCCAGCAGGGATGTCTTTATCGTGCTGAGCGTAAAGATAATCATCTCGAGAAATCCAGAGCCGATAGTGTTTCAGGAAATCACTCCCAAGAAGAGCCTCACTGCCCGGAAGGCTTTCAACGACATCCAGCCTGATATTCTTGAATGCGATATCTCCCACCTCCAACGTAGAGAAGAGATGTCGATAAATTTTTATCGGTTCGCGGGTAACACCATAACCAGGAAAGACAGGATCGTTACTCAGCATCGCTCGAGTGACCCCTGCCCTCCGTGCAACGCTCATTGTCACAAGGCTGGAAGAGGCGCCGGTATCCAGAACAGCATCGGCTGATTTGCCATTGATCTTGATCTGCAGCCTTGTTTTTAACCCATCATTAGCTGAATGGGTGACAGGAATTTTGTGGATTGTGCCTTCCCATCCTGGCGTCGCAAACGCGCAGTCTTCGGTGCGAACCAACTGGACAACATGATCAGGCATGTCGACGATTGTGTCGTAATTGGCAAGAAACTCCTGCCCGAAAAGACCCACCACCGGAAGGCCGTCAGCTTTCTCCCCGAATTTTCCACCTGCAATGGTGACAATATTTCTGGCGCTGGAAGGCCCCATTTCCAAGCTTTTGATCATAACAGCTTGGACAAGCTCGCTGCCCCCCACGCCCGTCATAGTGCCCACTGGGCCCATAACTTCCAGTCCAAGGGGCGAAATGTAGGAGCTTCCAATAACCGACGTGGCAGCCCCCGTATCGATGATGAGTGCAGCTGGGTGACCGTTGATACCAGCTCTGACAATCGGAGATCCCGAGCTATTAATGATTGGCATGACGCCGCTGATATACAGCTTACATTGATGCGGCCCCGTCGGCGCACAAGCCGACAGAGCCACAGCAAGCAGCCCAATGGCTCCCAGTCGCTTCAACACCCACATTCCGGCACACATCCACCAAACGTTTCAAACAGTTACACTGTTTGCACCTCACGTTTTTCCTGCAAGTCATTTTTTTTGCTCGAAAAAAGCATTTTTTAAAAAAACGCTCTTGCCACCCCCAGAGCACACTGCTAAATCACCGCCACCGACCGAGAGGAAGCCAACACGGCCCCGAACGGACGGTCCAAAAATCGCCTAAAGCGATTTGCGGGTGTAGCTCAGTTGGTTAGAGCGCCGGCCTGTCACGCCGGAGGTCGCGGGTTCGAGCCCCGTCACTCGCGCCACTCTTCAAAGAGTGGCGCTGATTAACTCCCCCTAAAAATTTTATCTTTATCAAGCATAGAGCTTTTCCGTTTTTTTCGTATACGGAAAGAAGTGTTACGCTTGGCTACAAAGAGCCATCGGTTTCGTAAGAAATCCTTAACCGGCGAGGCAGACATTCTAAGCATCCCTCATCTTTGCAGGATGCAATTTATGTCTTCCATCTCCTCTCTTGGCGCAGTTTCCAATCTATCGACGCTCTATGGCACAGCCGCGAAGCAGAGCTCGAACACGACGCCCTCCTCTTCGGCCGAAGAGACAACCACGACGACAAACGCCGATGGCTCTGTCACCACCACGATTACGGATTCTTCGGGCAATATCATTTCTGAAACAACGACGAACAGCCCGTCTGACGCTACAGACAACCACAGGGACCTGGATATTACGGCCTGATCCCAAGGCAATCAGGCCGTCAGATAAACTTCCAGCACCTCATCTGGAGGACCATCCATCCGGATCTTCCCATTTTCCAGCCAGATAACCCGTGTGCACCATTTCCGCATGATGTCTGGCTGATGGGTCGAAATCACAAGAATGTCTGCATGCTGGACCATGCCTTCCAGCCGTTCTCTTGCCTTGTTCATAAAGGCACCATCGCCAGCCAAAAACCATTCATCCATCAGAAGAATTTGTGGCGTCATGGCCGTTGCCAAACCAAAAGCCAGGCGAACCGTCATTCCTGAACTGTAGGCTTTGACAGGCATATCCATATAGCTGCCCAGATCTGCAAATGCCTCAACATCCCGATCCAACTGAGCCGTCTGCTGCTTGGAAAGACCGCCGTGCAGGCCGAACAGGCGGATATTCTCACGCCCAGTCAATTCTGTGTTCATGCCAAGACTGCTATCCAGCAGCGTCCCAATCGAGCCTTCCAGCCGGACACGCCCCTGTACAGGTTCGTAGATGCCTGCAAGCGCACGGAGAAGCGTGGTTTTGCCCGCGCCATTGCGTCCAATCAGACCCAGCCGCTCGCCGGGGGCAAGACTAAAGCTGATATCCTGCAACACACTGACAATGGTCCGCTCCCGGCCATCCTGCACCAGATGTGCCGCCGGAGAGCCGGGACGAAAACTGGAAAGCTTGTCCCCGACATGCCGCTTCAACGAGCGGCTTTGCCCATGATACAAGGGAAAATCGATCCGAAGCTGATCAACGACAATACTTGGCATTCTATCAGATCCAGTACGGAATACGGGCGCGCATACGACAGAACAGCGCAGCGGCGCCCCCCCAAAGAAGAATGCCCTGCCCGATTGCAGCATACCAGAGGACGGGCCGAACTTCGTATCCCATCAATGGGCCACGCATGATTTCCAAAATGGGGTAGAACGGATCCAAAAGAAGGTACTGACGTCCCACATAGATCAGATCTGGCTTCCAGATCACGGGTGTGACGAAAAAGAAGATCTGCAACAGTGAAGCCATGATGGGTGCGATATCTCGAAAACGCGCCCCAAGCATCCCAATCAGCAGAATGATCGAAAAGCTGTCCAGCAGCCAGAGCGGCGCACTCAGCAGCAGGCTCCAGCTGTGCTTCGGCCAAACGTGATAGATGCCGAACACAACGACAATGACAACAACGTTGTGGAGCAACATCAGCACGTTCCGGACAATCAGTCGAATGACCGGCAGCGTGGCGGGAATCCGTCTGGCATGAAACAGCGATGTACTCTGCGTAAAGGCCGTCGCAGCATCGTTGATGACGCCGCTGATATATCCCCACAATACAATTGAAAGCGACAGGAATGGCAGGTAATGCGGCAGATCCATATGGAAAAGATAGCCGTAGACCACCCCCATGGCTGCCGTCATGATTGCGGTCGAAAGTGTCAGCCAGAATGGCCCCAGCACTGACCCGCGATAACGAAGCTTGATGTCCAGCCAGCCAAGAGCAACAGCCAGTGGCAGCAGCCGAAAGCCGGCCTTCAGGTCATCCAATGCGGCCCGGATGCGGCCGAATCCCTTCTGCGGAGCCAGATCGAGTATGGGAGTACGGGAGTTGCTGTCTTCCATGGGCTTCTCCCTACCATGAAAGACGTTTCTGCCCACCCCTGCGGGCCGTCGAAACGCCTGTCCGCAGATAAAAGAATGTTTTCCCTTGCATCTGGCCGCGTCCTCGCCGAAATGCTGCGGTCATGTCTTATGCTGTGAAGGAAATGTTCGTCACCCTCCAGGGAGAGGGTGCGCAGACGGGTCGCGCCTCGGTATTCTGCCGGTTTGCCGGGTGCAACCTGTGGTCAGGCCGAGAGCAGGACCGTGAAACGGCAGCATGCCGCTTCTGCGACACGGATTTTATTGGAACCGACGGTGAAGGAGGCGGGCGCTTTCAGGACGCTGCCACTCTGGCGGATACGATCGAACAATGCTGGCAAAGCGTCGCTGATGCTTCGGGCCGCCGTTATGTTGTGTTCACGGGTGGGGAGCCACTTCTCCAGTTGGATGCGGAACTGATTGCTGCCGTGAAGGCACGCGGGTTTGAGATTGCCGTTGAAACCAACGGAACAATCGCCGCACCGAACGGGATCGACTGGATCTGTGTCAGCCCTAAACCGGGTGGCGCACTAATTCAGAAAAATGGCTCGGAACTGAAGCTCGTATATCCACAGATCGAGCTTCCACCTGAACTGTTCGACACGCTGTCCTTTCAGCACTTCTGGTTGCAGCCAATGGATGGACCTAACCGCCTGGAGAACACGCAGGCTGCTGTTGCGTATTGTCTGGCACATCCGCGCTGGCGCCTTTCCCTGCAAACTCACAAGATGATCGGAATTCCATGAGCAACGCCGCCCTCGTCCTGTTTTCTGGCGGCCAGGATTCAGCAACCTGCCTCGCCTGGGCTCTCTCCCGTTTCGATCGTGTTGAGACGGTAGGTTACGCTTACGGACAACGACATCTTGTCGAGCTTGAGTGCCGTGACACCCTGCGCGCGCAGATGGCAGCCCATTCTGCAGAATGGAAAGCAAGGCTGGGTGAAGATCATACCATTGATCTGGCATCCCTTGGCGCCCTGTCCGAGACCGCTCTGACCCGAGAAGCCGAAATTGGCTTCAACGAAAGTGGTCTGCCCAATACCTTTGTGCCAGGTCGCAACCTGATCTTCCTGACGTTCGCAGCCGCATTGGCTTATCGTCGCAACGTCAAGCATATCGTTACGGGCGTCTGTGAAACCGATTATTCGGGCTACCCCGACTGCCGCGACGATACGATCAAAGCACTGCAGGTTGCCCTGAACCTGGGCATGGACCAGCGCTTTGTGCTGCACACGCCCTTAATGTGGATCGACAAAGCCCAGACTTGGGATCTGACGGAAGAACTTGGCGGAAAAGCGCTCGTGGATCTTATCAATCAGGAGAGCCACTCCTGCTATATGGGAGATCGCACACATCAGCACGCCTGGGGTTATGGCTGCGGCACATGCCCGGCCTGTCAGCTCCGTGCTGAAGGCTGGCGCCGTTATTGCGAGAGCAAAGCATGACCGCAGAACTCGTCTTTACGCGCCGTTTCTGCATGGGCCACAGGCTTATTACTGGCACCAGTGAAAAGTGTGCGGTTCCCCATGGGCATAATGAATATGTGAAGGTGACACTCCGGCCCGTCGACGAGAAACGGCTGGATGGTCACCAGAACATGATCCTGCCATTTGCAGAGGCCAAAACCCGTTGGCATGATTTCATAGACAACAGTCTCGACCATGCTTTGCAGCTATCGGAGCAAGACCCGTTGCTTGCATGGTTCCGGGATCACGAGCCTGAACGCGCACGCAGGATCGTCGTCACGCCAGGCGACCCTACGACCGAAGTCGTGACCGCGCTTCTGCTTGCCAAGCTGACAGCCATTCTGGCCGATCAGGGCGGAAAGCTTCGTGTTCATGAAATTGAGCTTGAAGAAACCCCGACCAACACGGTCAAGCTCAGAGGCGATCCCTCATTCTATCTTCCGCAAGTCGAGCGCGCTGCCCACGCCTGCTGGTGGAACCGGGCAGACATGAGCATATCGGATCTTTAAAGCCTTTCAGCTTCGCAGAAGAGACAGGATCTCCATGCGGGCTGCATGGTCATGCTTCCAGGTTCCACGGGCAATCATTGTAACCGTAGTGGAACCAGGCGAGCGTACACCGCGCATGCTCATGCACATATGCTCGGCTTCAATCACAACGAGAACAGCTTCCGGCGCCAGCACATCTTCCATGGCCTGCGCGACCTGATCGGTTAGGCGCTCCTGCAACTGGGGACGTCGAGCAAAACCTTCCACAACGCGCGCCAGCTTACTAAGACCCGTCAAACGCCCGCCTGCCGGCAGATAGGCCACATGCGCCTTACCGTGCACCGGAAGAAGGTGATGCTCACACATGGAATGGAAATGGATATCTTTGACGATAACAGCACCATGATGCTGGTCTGCTGAGAACTGCGTCTTCAGATGATCGCGCGGGTCTTCATACAGACCTTCGAACACTTCCAGATACATCTTTGCCACGCGCTGAGGCGTGTCATGTAAGCCCTCGCGCTCCGGATTTTCCCCGAGCGCTTCCAGAATTATACGAACTGCGCCTGCAATCCGCTCCTGCGCATCGGCAGGCCGAGACAAGCCTTCGAGCGGGCGCAGGTCTTCATTGCTGGCTTTTGCAGCCGTGGCGTTCCGGTCAGTCATGTCGGGTTTCAGGCTCCTTCGTTCCCCGAAGCGGCACGATCCGGGTCACGCCGGGTCACATCTCCGCTGGTTCGAGGCAGGACTGCTAGCGCGTCCGCCACCCGACGTCCACCAATCACACGCTCTGCCGCTATTTCCGCCAGAGGTTCGAGAACAAAGGCCCGCTCAAACAGATGACGATGCGGCAGCGTCAAAACACGATCAGAAATACTGCATTCATCATAATGAAGAAGATCAATATCGATGGCCCGCGCGCCCCAGCGGATACCCGGTAGCCGACCCAACTCCCGCTCAATCCGCTTACAAATCGCCAGCACTGCATGAGGACGCAGCGTTGTCTGACCCGTTACACACAGATTGACGAATCCCGGCTGATCGATCCCACCCCACGGTGCACTATCGTACAGGGACGAGACGTTCAGAAGCTGCAAGCCGCTCTCTAGAGACAGGCAATCTGTTGCGGCTGTCAGAATTGCCTCACGGTCCCCCAGATTGGCGCCCAGCGAGAACGCAACCTCATGAACCCGCTGGCGCTCAACTGTCGTCGCGGTTTCCGATACAGGATAGGGCACGGGTGCAGAAGGCTTGCGCACGGTCACAAGAACCTGCTCAACACGCCCCAGACGCCTCAAAACCTCATCAGCAATCCGTCCCGCCAGGGCCTCTATCAGGCCCATGGGCTTTCCGGTCACGATGTCAGAAGCGATATCGCACAAAGTGCCGTAGCAGACGGCCTGAAGGTAATCGTCTGTTTCGATAGCCCCTGAGAGATCTGCACGAATCTCGATATCAATGATGAAGCGTTGCCCGATCCGGTTCTCTTCCGGCAACACGCCATGATAGCCGAACAGACAAAGATCCCGAACAAAGACGGCAGTCAGCGGGGCGGTAATCATTTACAGTCCTTCAGGATCTGGCGCATTGCCAGCGCGTCTGCATGCTCCCGAACGTCATGAACACGCAGAATGTCGGCACCAGCATCTGCGCCGAAAAGATTAGCAGCCAGGGTTCCCGCCAGCCGTTCGTCTACAGGACGCCCTAGCAGATACCCAAACATAGACTTTCGGGAGAGCCCCAGAAGAACAGGCAAACCATACTCCTGTTTCAGGATACCCAGGGAAGTCACTGCCTGGACGTTCTGATCCTGTGTTTTTCCAAAACCAATTCCCGGGTCCAGAATCAGGAAGTCTTTCTTTACCCCGGCCTTCTCAGCCAGATTGAGTGAATGATCAAAAAACCGGCGCCAGTCCGCCAGTAGGTCCAGTTGATCATCGCAATCGTGCCGATTGTGCATGAGAACCGCCGAGGCGCCTCTGTCTGCCACCACGAACGCCATATCTGGATCGGCCTGAAAGCCCCAGACGTCATTAATGACCCGCGCCCCGGCCTGAAGGGCTTTCCGAGCGACCACAGCTTTCGTTGTATCGACCGAGATTGGAACACCCTCAGGCGCAAGACGGTTAATAATCGGCTCAAGCCGTGCCCACTCCTCATCCGCCGGTACTGAGCGAAAACCGGGTCGCGTTGACTCCGCCCCGATATCCAGAATGTCGGCGCCATCAGTGAGCATGGCCCGAGCGTGTGCCAGCGCTGTTTCCGGGGCCTGAAAATGACCGCCATCAGAGAACGAATCCGGCGTAACATTCAGGATACCCATCAATAAGGGCTGTCTTCCTGAAGGGGAGCCAGAAAGACGTGAAGGGATACTTTCAGACGGAAACAGAGAGAACAGTTTCGATATACCTTGGTGCGAGAAGAGCCGGAGAATCCCAGCTTCTTCAACTGTAAGAGACCTGCATCGTAGTCCGCCCGCATGTGAACGGACAGTGGCGAAGTTTCCGCCTTGCTACATGGAAGACGATCTTCACGAGAACGCCTCCATGTTCATATGGCATTCAATTACGGCACCAATTGGGATCCGAAATTTACGCTTTTCACATTCCCGGCGATGGTCCTTCCGGCTCCGAAGAGCTTCTCTTAAGGAGTCAGGATTTTCTAGCCTGCTCTAGGAAGGCTTCCATCTGCTCTTCATTAAGAGCACCTGGAGCAACGGCAGCCGAACCGAAAATAAACGTCGGCGTCCCGTCAAGATTGATCGCACGCCCCTGATCCAGATTGGTCGTAATCAGAGCGACAGTTGCAGGCGAGCTCATGTCTGCTTTCAGGCGATCGGCGTCTAGTCCGTTTGCCTTCGCAAGCTCCGTGATCCGTTCCATGGTCGGCTTGGTAGTATCCGCCATCAGGGCCTGACGCATCACATCATATTTCCCCTGCGCGCTGGCAGCGAAAATGGCCCGGCTATCCAGCACGCTTCCGCTTCCCAGAACTGGAATAACCTTTTCAACCAGACGGACATCTGGATGACGGGCCAGAAAACGATCAACTTCCGGCATCATGGCCCGGCAATACGAGCAGCGCGGATCAAAGAATTCCACCACGGTAATTTTTCCGTGCGGATTACCGCGAACAGCATAGTCAGGAGCCGTCTGCAAGTCATGCAGATGCGTTTTGACAGCCTCAAGAGCCGAATCCTGCTTCTGCTGCTCCGCTTTCTCTCGCAGGGAGCGGATGGCATCCGTCAGAATGGAAGGATCTTCTTTCAGAGCCTGCCGAAGGATCTGAACCACTTCAGCACGCTGTGCAGGCGTAAAGTTTTCTGAGGGGCTTCCCGAAGCAGCCATCGCAGCATTCCCGTAGGAAGAAAGCGCAGCAAAAACGGCAAAAACCGTTGCGGACAGGCGATGTTTCACAGAAGGCTCCGGATTGCAGAAGACGCGGCACCGTAACTGTCCGCGGCCATTAATGAAAGACTGTCACAAAGAGAAGCGACCAACACCTCTCCCACAACAGAGGGATTACCGTTATGACTGAGCAAACTGAATGTGGGGTCTCTCTATACAGAGAGCATCTCACCTGCCGGATCCGAGACCAGATAGTGGAGAAACGCCAGGTGGCGCACCGTCGAAACCAGATTTCCCTCCGCGGCTCCCGTAAGGCAAGCCGCGTGTCGTTCCACCTTCTGGCTTCGGTAGCCTCAGGGCTTCTGCTGACTGCCTGCTCAAGCATTCCTGGCTTCACGTCCCTCGTGGGCACAGCTCCTGCCCCGGCTCTTACAGGCAGCATCGGCACAGTCGTCGCTGACGAGCCACAGGCAGCGCTGGTCGGGCATGACGTTCTGGCACGCAAAGGTAATGCTGCCGACGCGGCAGTGGCCACAGCCATTGCACTTGGCGTGACCCTTCCTTCCCGCGCATCGCTGGGTGGAGGCGGCGCATGCCTCATATCCCAGCCCGGCGCGCCCGCGCAGAGCATCAGTTTCCTGCCCGCCGCTGGCAGCAGTGTGGGCGGCAATCGCCCGGCATCTAGTCCCGCTACGCTTCGCGGCCTGTTCCTGATCCATCACCATTATGGCTCGGTTGAGTTCAACGACCTGATCGCCCCCTCGATGAACCTTGCCAGCAACGGCATTACCGTCAGTCGCGCCCTCGCCTCCGATCTGGCAGTTGTGCGGACGGCCCTTCTGGCTGACGAGAATGCCCGCGCTATTTTCGGACGTGGCGAAGCAGGAACCTTGGCGTCTGGTGATAATCTGATCCAGCCTCGCCTGGCTGGCTTCCTGGAGCGTATCCGTTCGGCCGGCATTGGCGATCTGTATAATGGTGCCCTTGCAGACGTTTACAGTACGGCTGCTCAAAAAGCTGGTGGGGGCCTCAACACCAGCGATCTACGCAGAACGCTGCCGGTTGAGACGGTTGCTCTTACCACACAAGCCAACGGCATCAGCGCTTCGTTCCTTGCCCCACCCGCTGATGGGGGCCTTGGCGCAGCCATTCGCTATACAACCGGTTCATCGGCCCAAGGTGCTGTCAGCGCCTGGCGCGCTTCGGGCGCAACGGATGTCGCTGCCGCACAGGCGGCTCTGGATAACGGCAAGACGGGCAGCGACACGCTTCCTGCACTTCCAGCCTCCACATCCTTTGTCGTCACGGACCGTAATGGCATGGCCGTTGCTTGCAGCCTGAGCGAGAACAATCTGTTTGGAACAGGCCGTATCGCTGGCAGCACTGGCATCGTGCTTGGTGCATCTCCCGCCACGACACCTCGCCCCCTCCTCGCAGCGGCAATTCTGAGAGACCGTCGCGGATTGAAGGCTGCGATTGCGGCATCTGGCCAGAATGACGCTGCGGATGCTGTGGGCGATGCGGCACGGGCTGCAACTCAGGGGGCAGAAATTGCCCATTCTGGCTCAGGTCGCGTCAATGCCGTAACATGCACAGGCGGCAATAACTGCCACGGAAACACCGATCCGCGCGGCGCAGGCCTTGCCGCCGGAACAACGAACTGATTACCCGGTAAAGCTTCTTACAAGGCTCCCCGCCACCAGTGACCAGCCATCGACGATCACAAAGAAGATCAGTTTGAATGGCAAAGACACTGTGCTGGGGGGGAGCATCATCATACCAAGGCTCATCAAGACACTCGACACAACGAGATCGATGACGAGGAATGGCAGATACAGCAGAAACCCCATTTCAAAACCGCGCCTCAATTCTCCAATCATGAATGCAGGCACCAGAACACGCCATGGTGTGTCCTCAATCTTTTGAGGTGGTTTTTCATGGGCAATATTCAAAAAGGTTGAAATGTCTGCTGGCCGCGCCGTCGCCGCCATGAAATCGTGAAAAGGCTGCGCAGACCGGCTTAGCCCTTCCATCTCACCAACCTGCCCCGCCATCATGGGAGCAACGCCTGTATCCCAGGATTTCTGAAGCGTAGGCTGCATCACAAATAACGTCAGAAAAAGCGCCAACCCGATCAGAACGGTGTTCGGCGGCGTGCCCTGAGCGCCGAGTGCGCTTCTCAGCAGCGACAACACAATTACGATCCGCGTAAAGGCTGTCACCATCACCAGAAGACTGGGGGCAAGCGACAAAACGGTGATGAGAGCACTAAGCTGCACCAGCCTGCTGGTCGTTCCAGCCCCGCCGGACTGCCCCAGATCAATACTGACGGCCTGAGCATATGCCAAATGCGGGCACAACAGACAGAGCAGGAGCGCAAACAGGAGAAAGCAGGACTTCACGAAGCCTCCTCCAGTGCTGCAGCAAAACTGGCTCTGTCACCATGCCATTCCAGCAGCACATCCTGACTGCCACCAGTCAAAACCAGAACCTCACGGCTACCATACCGTATGACTGAAAGTCGCCGAGTGCGATCCAAGGCCATCTGCCCCACAAGAGACAGCCCCTCACCGGGCTTTCCATGCCCTCCCTGGCGAGAGCGGACGGCCTTCAGCAAAGGCTTCAGACCGACAAGAAGCACTATTATGAACATTAACGCCGAACAGGCAGTTAAACCGTCATGGAGGGTCATGGCACCGTATTTCCTTCACTTTGGAAAAGAATGCCGGACAAAGATTAATAGACGCCTAATAGCGGCTGGAATTCTGCTCATCACGCCCCCGATTATCATCGGCGGCCGGAGAATCATGGATGGTATCAACCATTCATTAAGCACTTTTCCGCCATGATCAACTCTATCGGGCCGAAACAGGGTTCTGCATGGAGGGAAACTGCAGCAATGCGCAACACGGACACCACAGCGACCAGTGGCACAAACCTGTTTGCCCTTGGTCAGGACCGTCTGAACTGGCTTCAGGCGCGTCAGCAGGTTCTTGCAGGTAACATCGCCAATGCAGATACCCCTGATTACACGCCCAAGGATGTCTCCCCTTTTGAAGCGGCATTAAGCCAGTTCGAGATCACGCCCACGGCGACGCAGCCTCAACATATAGGCTCATCAGCCTCCGTCACGCATGTGCAAGACGTTGAAACCGAGCAGTCTCTGGATGGCAACCAGGTTTCCCTCGATCAGCAGATGGAACAGGTGGCAGACGTGAGCGACCAGCAGCATCTCGCAGTCAATATCTACGGAAAATACATGAGCATGTTCCAGACAGTTCTCGGCAAATAAGGGGAGCTGACCCATGAACCTCTCCAACACCATCGGTATTTCTGCCAGCGGGATGGATGCTCAGGCCCAGCGTCTGCGGATTGTGGCCGAAAACCTTGCCAACCAAGACACGACAGGCTCCACACCCGGCGCGGATCCCTACCGACGAAAAACCATCACTTTCGCAGAACACGTGGACAACGACACGGATCGCTCCACCGTCGATGTGCAGGAAATCGGCCGGGACATGTCTGACTTCCAGACGAAGTATGACCCGTCTCATCCAGCGGCCAATGCACAGGGCTATGTGAAAATTTCCAACGTGGATTCAATGGTGGAGATGATGGACATGCGCGAAGCCGAACGCTCGTACGAAGCCAACCTCAACACCATGCAAAGCACCCGTACCATGCTGTCCCGCACACTGGACCTGTTGAAATAACTCATGATTACGTCCCTCTCCCAAGCGCATAGCGCATACGCCCAAAGCCTGCAGAGCCGCTTTCAGACAGGAGTGACGGACGACGTTCCTGATGGCACGGCTGCCTCGGGCGATTTCGGCTCTGTCATGTCGCAGGCCGTCAGCAGCGTCATCAACACTGGCCATGATGCAGAAGCACAGTCTGCTGCCGGACTGCATGGCGGCGGGGACATGACCCAGATCGTCACAGCCGTATCCAACGCCCAGCTCGCGCTTCAAACGTCCACGGTCCTTCGAGACCGAATGGTGCAGGCGTATCAGGACGTTATGAAAATGACGATCTGACCAATGCAGGCAATCGATCTGGGCGCCATTCTGGAGCAGACCTTCATTGTCGCCCTCAAACTGAGCGCTCCGGCTCTCCTCACTGCGCTGGCCGTTGGTCTGTTGGTGTCACTCTTTCAAGCCGTCACGCAGCTGAATGAGAGCACATTGTCCTTTGTCCCCAAAGTGATCGCCATCGGTGTTGTCATGATGATGGCAGGCTCCTTCATGACGGCAACCCTGCTGACGTTCACCCGACATCTGTTTGATCAGCTCATTCTCGTCGGAACAACGTGACATCGTTTCCTTTTCCAACGGATCTGTCAGGACAAGCTCTGACAGAATGGGCCTTGGCGTTTGTGCTGGTTCTTTGCCGAACGGGTGCAACGGTCATGGTGATGCCAGGGTTGGGGGAACAGTCGCTCCCCATGATGATCAGAGCAGGAGTTGCCCTGACGCTTACCTTTCTGATCCTTCCCTTGGTCCTCCCTCTGCTCAACACTTCGCAGCTCGACACGCTCGGCCCGATAGCACTCGCAGGAATGATATCTGTGGAGCTCTTCGCTGGCCTGCTGATCGGATGGATTGCACGCCTGATTACGATGGCGCTCCCTATTGCTGGTCAGATGATCGCCATGTTCATCGGTATTTCCAGCGTGCTCCAGCCAGACCCCGACCTTGGCTCCAGTAGCTCAGCGCCCGCACGCTTCATGAATCTGCTCGCCCCTCTGATCCTGTTGATCACCGGTGCCTACCTTCTGCCAATTCACGCAGTGATTGGCAGCTACAGCCTCATTCCGCCGGGAGGGGCGCTCATAAACCATTCTGCAGTTCCACACTGGCCCATTCTGGGAGATGCCGCTTGCACTATTATTCAGATGACGGGCAAGGCTTTCACTCTTGGCTTGGAACTCAGTGCTCCATTTCTGATCCTGTCGCTTATCTGGGAAATGATGCTCGGGATCATGACGAGGCTGCTCCCCAATCTGCAGATTTATAATGCCGCGAACCCCTTACAAATGTTGGGAGGCATTACGCTCCTGGGGTTAACACTTCAGGCCATGCTGACAGTCTGGCAAGGACAAGCTTTTGATGTGCTCCGCGCACTGCCGGGGCTTTAACGCGTGGCAGACGCGGAAGACAGAACAGAAGCGCCTTCGCAACAAAGGCTCCAGAAAGCCCGAGACGACGGACAAATCGTTCTTTCTCGAGAAGCCATGAGCTTTACTGTCCTGCTCGGTGGCCTCCTGGGTATTTTCGCGCTTCTGCCGTTTTTGGTGCCCAACTTTGTGCACAGCATGAAAAGTCTCATGGACAATGCCGGAACCATTTCGATGGTACAGGGCGGCCTACTTTCCACAACACAACACACCATTACCGCAGGGCTTGCACTCGCCCTTCCCGTAGCGGGGCTCATCACGGCACTCACGCTCGGTGTGGGCTTCCTGCAAACCGGCTTTCTGATTCATCCCGGATCATTACTCCCCAAGATGTCCCGCGCCTCTCCTATGGGAGGTCTAAAGAGGATTTTGGGCGGCGGGACCTTGCCGGATACGTGCAAAGCGCTCGTCAAACTGCTGATTTTCGTAACCGTACTCTGGCACCTGGCGAAAGGCATTATCCCTGACGCCCGGAGTATGACAGGCCTCAACGCAAGCGCCATTCTGACGACTGTTATTCGTCTGGGGCTCAGTGGCGCCACAGGCATGATTTTGGCTCAACTTGTGATTGCTGGAGGCGACATCTTCTGGATGCGATTTCGGCATACAGCCAAACTCAAAATGAGCCGGGAAGAGCTCAAGGAAGAATACCGAAATACTGAAGGCGATCCGCACGTTAAAGGAAAACTGAAAGCCATGCGCGCCAAGGTAGCCAGGCAGCGCATGATGGACGCCGTAAAAACCGCTACGGTCATTGTGACCAATCCAACGCACTATGCCGTCGCACTTGTTTATGAAAAGGGGGCATCAAGTGCCCCTAAGATCGTTGCCAAAGGTGTTGACGACGTAGCCGCGCGCATTCGCGAACTAGGACAGGACCATCGCGTACCCATCGTAGCGAATCCTCCTTTGGCCCGCGCTCTTTATCCCTTGCCTCTCGAGAGTGAAATTCCGGCAGAGCATTTCAAGGTCGTGGCCGCAGTCATTGCTTATGTGTGGAAACTCAGAAGGCCAGCGGGCAACCATTCTCCGATCAGATAAAAAGAATCTTCTTTTTTCTGACGCTACCCCCTTGGCGAAGCCTCTTGTTCTCATGATATGGTGACCAGAACATTTGTGAACACGACACCTCAGAACACGACGAAATTCTCTCCGGTGAGAGGTGCCCTCCTATGCGGAGGGCGTGGCAAGGTCTATCGTGTTCCTACCCACCAGCCATGAACGATTACGAGGATTGAATGGACAAGACCAAGGCGCTTGAAGGCGCTCTCAGCCAGATCGAGCGTGCGTTCGGCAAAGGGTCGATCATGCGGATGGGCCAGCGCCCGAAAGAGCAGGCTGACGTCATTTCAACCGGTTCACTGGGGCTTGATATCGCCCTCGGAATTGGCGGCATGCCCCGCGGCCGCGTTGTCGAGATTTATGGGCCGGAAAGCTCGGGCAAAACCACGCTGGCACTGCATGTTCTGGCTGAAGCACAGAAAAAGGGCGGTACGGTCGCCTTTATC
The DNA here is from genome assembly GCF_047723935.1 of Gluconobacter sp. Classification (NCBI taxonomy): domain Bacteria; kingdom Pseudomonadati; phylum Pseudomonadota; class Alphaproteobacteria; order Acetobacterales; family Acetobacteraceae; genus Gluconobacter; species Gluconobacter sp. The sequence continues at coordinate 2,005 of NZ_JBDOBO010000045.1, read as the reverse complement.
GATGCGGAACATGCGCTTGACCCTGGATATGCCAAGAAGCTCGGCGTCAACGTCGATGACCTTCTGCTGAGCCAGCCGGATGCCGGTGAGCAGGCGCTGGAAATCGTCGATACGCTGGTTCGTTCCGGCGCCATTGATGTTCTGGTTGTGGACTCCGTGGCAGCACTGGTCCCCCGGGCAGAACTCGAAGGTGACATGGGCGATAGTCATGTCGGCCTTCATGCCCGCCTCATGAGCCAGGCCCTGCGCAAGCTCACCGGAACCGTCTCACGATCGAACACACTGGTCATCTTCCTGAACCAGATCCGCATGAAAATCGGCGTGATGTTCGGCAACCCGGAGACCACAACCGGCGGTAATGCGTTGAAGTTCTACGCTTCCGTTCGTCTTGATATCCGACGCATCGGCTCCATCAAGGACAAGGATGAAGTCGTTGGAAACCAGACGCGCGTCAAAGTGGTCAAGAACAAGATGGCCCCGCCGTTCCGTCAGGTTGAGTTCGACATCATGTACGGTGAAGGCATCAGCAAGGTCGGTGAGCTTCTTGATCTGGGCGTGAAAGCGAACATCGTCGAGAAATCAGGCGCATGGTTCTCTTTCGATAGCCAGCGCATTGGTCAGGGACGTGAAAACGCCAAGCAGTTCCTGCGAGACCATCCTGAAATGGCGCAGGAAATCGAACGGCGTGTCCGTGCTGAAGCCGGGGTCGTGGCAGAAGCCATGATGACAGGCCCAGAGAGTGACGACGACGCATCAACTGCAGACTGATTTCCGCAAAAAGAGGCTCCAACAAGGGGCCTCTTTTTTTTGACTTTTCGTCGAGGCGCAGAAGCCCGCACCTCATTGCCCCTTCCCCAACCACGAACGACTAAGCTTAATCAGGACATAAAAAAAGGATCAGGCGAACCTGATCCTTTTACCGTGCCGAAGTTCCAAAAATTATTTCAGGCAGCAGACTTCACGGGACATAGTTTGCTGCGCAGACATGCCCATGTCTTTGCTCCCTTGATAATCGCTCTCGCGATAGCAGGGGTAGTGGTCGGCCGAAGCAACCGCGGATCATAGCCAGCAAAGCGGCGGTCATTCTCATCAAGGCAAAGCTGCATTAGGTCAGGAACATTGACGTCCATATTCGTCATGTCCTTGGCCCCAGTGACGGTGAAATTATTGTCCTGCGTGTGCTCTTCACCGCTTTCGTCGATGCTGCGCGCCAAGCCCATGCGCTCATACGCCAGGAAGATCCAGACGCCGATAACACGCGCTTCAAACCATGGGCGCTTCCAGAACGGCATTGTTGCCCGATGCCAGGCCAGCCAGTTCGCAAACAGCAGAATGTGGCGGCATTCTTCCTGCATCACAGGCTCAAATGTCTCGATCAGTTCCGGCGGGAAGAGTCCTGCGCGCTCAGCCAAGGCAAACAGGCCAAAGGCGAAGAAACTGTCCACACATTCAGAGAAGCCCGTCACCAGGTAGGCCCATTCCGTGTCTTTCGGCTCCACATAGGGAGGCTCAGGCGCCATCGGAATTTTGTAGGCTTCAACCAGCTTGGTCAGAACTTCCTTATGGCGATTTTCTTCCCAGGCATTGCGGGACAGAGCGTCCTTCATGTCCGGGTCATCAATCATCGCCGCATAAGCGGCCATACGGAGGCGTGCCTTGCCTTCAGTCTGAACAGCAATATCCCAGATTGGCAGGGACGTAATGCGATGCAGCGTTTCCGGATCAAGTTCCGGCCAGTCAATGACCGAAGGCTTGTATGGATTGAACGTGTCGCGGAACATCTGCGCGACAGCCTTCTTGTGCTCTTCCGTTCCCGGCTTGAGAGGCCCTTTGATCGGGCTGCTCCAGTGGCGCGCTTCATAATCGACGCGCTCAAGCGTCTTCTCCGACGGTGCGTCGGGAAGGTGGGAATAGATTTCGGCCAGGCTTTTCATGATAGTCTTCGCGGCGTGCCCTGCGGCCCGCCGGGCCCCTGGGCGCTTATAGTTTTACTTCAGGGCGGGCG
>NZ_JBDOBO010000044.1:0-21171 GCF_047723935.1 Gluconobacter sp. | reverse complement strand
AACCTTGGACCCGCTGATTAAGAGTCAGCTGCTCTACCAACTGAGCTATGTGCCCGTCGCTCCGTTTCCGGTGAGGCGCCTTATAAAGGGGAAGCGGGAATGCTTGCAAGGGGTTTTTTCAGATTATAATGAATAAAATCCAAAAAAATGATGGCCCCCTTTGATAACCGCCTCTTATTCCCGGTTGAGAAGACGCATGAGGCTCTCAAACTGCTCCAGAGACCGGTAATCGATCTTCAAGGAGCCACCCTTTTTTCCGTCGTAAGAGATGTGGACTTTAAGCCCCAGCCGGAGAGCCAGATCTTCTTCAATCTGGACAATCTCTGCGTCCCGGCGCTTTTTCTGAACGGCTTTCTTCTCTGATTTCTCAGCGACAAGAGCTTCTGTCTGGCGGACATTCAGCCCTTTTTCCAAAACAGTTTTGGCCGCAGCTATTGGGTCTGGATGGCTTAGAAGGGCACGGGCATGTCCGGCTGAGAGTTCACCACGGCGAACATAGGCCCGGATCTCTGGCGGCAGGTTCAGCAAGCGCATGGTATTGGTGATGTGAGGGCGGGATTTTCCGACAGCGCCGGCCAGTTCTTCCTGCGTCAGGGTATAATCCGTGATGAGCCGCTGAAGGCCTTCAGCTTCTTCGATCGGGTTCAGGTCGGCGCGCTGAAGGTTTTCCACAAGCGCGGCTGCCATGGCATCCGTGTCATCCAGTTGGCGCACATGCACGGGGACACTATGCAGCCCGGCAAGCTGAGAGGCGCGCCACCGCCGCTCTCCTGCGATGATCTGGTATCGCTCAGGGGTGGCCGGGTCTGGTCGGACAAGGAGGGGCTGCAGAACGCCGCGTGACCGAATGGAATTGGCCAGTTCTTCCAGTCGCTCAGGGTTCATGTCCTGACGGGGCTGAAAGGGGCTGGGCTCCAACACGTCAACGGGCAGGGAGGTATGCTGCTGAACAGGCGCATTGGCGCGCGTAGCACGGGCAAGCTGGGGAGCCTGATCGCCCAGAAGGGCGGCAAGACCACGACCGAGGCGCGGGGAGGAGTCCTTTTTGGCCATCGCAGCTTACGCCTTTGTCCTGTTCTCGGTTCGCTTTAGAAGTTCGTCCGCCAGTGCCACATAGGCGACTGCGCCTGTGGAGCGTGCATCATAGTTCAGCACCGGGCTGCCATGACTCTGGGCTTCGGAAATACGAATATTTCTTGGGATCAGCGTTTCGAGAACCTGCTCGCCAAAGAACCCCCGTGCATCCTGTGCGACAAGTTCTGAAAGGTTGTTCCGCCGATCGTACATGGTCAGCACAATGCCTTCGAGATGCAGATCTGCATTGAAGGCACGACGCACACGGTCAATGGTTCGAACGAGCTGACTGATCCCTTCAAGTGCGAAGAATTCACACTGAAGAGGAACCAGAACGCTGTCAGCCGCGACCAGTGCGTTCAGGGTCAGAAGACCAAGGCTCGGCGGGCAATCGATCAGGATAGTATCGTAGTCGCCTTCAAGGGAGCGCAGAGCATCCCTTAGACGATATTCACGACGCTCATCTGCGATCATCTCAAGTTCAGCACCAGCCAGCTCATTATTGGCGGTGATGATCGAAAGATTTTCGAACTCTGTCGGCTGGGCGAGGGCGTGTGGCTCTGCTTCCTGCATCAGGGCGGCATACGTGCCAATATTCCGCTGATCATACTCAATGCCCAACCCCGTTGAGGCATTGCCTTGAGGGTCCAGATCAACGAGCAGGACGCGCTGTTTCCGTGCCAGCGCTGCGGCTAGGTTGATTGTGGTCGTGGTTTTGCCGACACCGCCCTTCTGGTTGGTGACGGCAATGATGCGAGTGGTGGGGGATACGGAATTAGACGACACGCTTGAAATCACTGACCTTGATAATGGCTCCGCCGGGGTCGGTGCGGCTGGGAAGAATGGTAGATGTCATGTGCCAGTCACGGCTTGCCTCGGTCAACTCATCCTGCGCCTTTATGCCTTTGAGAAACAGACAAAATCCGTTTTCTTTCAGCAAAGGACGGGCCCATCCGAGCAGTTTGACCAGCGGGGCCAGCGCACGGGCTGTAATGATGTCGGCTTCGGGCGGGGTTGCCGCTTCAATGCGCTTTGGAATGACCGTGACTTTGGCTCCACAGATGCGACCAGCTTCTCGGAGGAAGGCACATTTCCGCTGATCGGACTCAATCAACGTCACAGGATTATCTGTTGCGATTGCCAGAATAAGGCCAGGAAAGCCTCCGCCTGAGCCCAGATCAGTAATGGTTGCACCGGCAGGAATCATGTCTGCGAGTTGCAGGCTGTCCTGGAAATGGCGTGGCCACAATTGGCCCAAGTCTTTGGGGCTGACCAGATTGATCTTCGCATTCCATTGCACGAGCAGGTCTGCGAAGCGTTCCAGTCTCTCCTGCGTTTCACGTGAAACGGTGGTCATGACAGGGTCCTTACATGGGCCAGCAGGGCAACCAGCGCAGCGGGGGTTACACCTCGCACACGTTGCGCAGCTGCAAAGCTGGTTGGTCGTGCCTGAGTAAAACGCTCACGCATCTCACTGCTCAGGCCGCCGATAGCGTTGTAATCCAGATTGCCCGGAAGAGCGATGGCGCTTTCAGATGCAAGCTGCTTGATCTCGCGATCCTGCCGCTGGAGATAGCCGCCGTAGCGAGCTTCCGTTTCCACATGGCGGCGGATACGGAGAGGCAGGGCACCAAACCATGGCGCCAGATCCAACACCTTCGAATGATCGCCGTTGCTGGCAAGAACATCCAGAACGCTCCGACGTCGCCCATCCAGAGAGACCTCAAACCCGACGTCCTTGAGGGCTTGGGGCAGGAAGGTCGTTGATGCTGCCAGTGCCATGGCTGCGTCAATCTGGGTTTTCATGTTGGTAAAGGCTTCGGCGCGTTCAGATAAAATGCAGCCAGCTTCCATGCCTTTTGGCGTAAGTCTCAGGTCTGCATTGTCAGCCCGAAGGCTTAGGCGATACTCGGCCCGTGACGTGAACATGCGGTAGGGCTCGCTGATGCCGTGCAATGTCAGGTCGTCAATCATGACACCGAGATAAGCATCGCTCCGATCCAGAATGAGCGGATCGTTTCCGGCGGTCGCGCGAGCGGCATTCAGGCCAGCAAGAAGGCCCTGAGCGCCCGCTTCCTCATAGCCTGTCGTACCGTTGATCTGCCCCGCCAGGTAGAGGCCAGGCAGGCTGCGCAACTGAAGTGAGGGCATCAGTTCCCGCGGATCGACGTAATCATACTCCACAGCGTATCCGGCTGTGACGATCCGCGCTTTTTCCAGCCCCGGCATCGATGCGATCATGAGGGCCTGAACATCAGCGGGAAGGCTGGTGCTGATCCCGTTCGGGTAAACAAGGTCACCCCCGGGATTCCCAGGGAGCGCTTCGGGCTCAAGAAAAACCTGATGGGAAGACCGCTCTGCGAAACGGACAACCTTGTCCTCAATCGATGGGCAATATCGTGGGCCACGGCCTGCAATCGCGCCACCATACATGGCTGAACGGTGCAGGTTTTCGTTGATGATCCGGTGCGTTTCCGGTGTGGTCTGGCTGATCCGGCATGAGACCTGGGCGTTGGTGATGCTGCTCGTCAGAGGGCTGAACGGCTCTGGAATTTCATCACCCCGATCTTCAGGCAGGCTCTCCCAGTCAATGCTGTTTCGGGCAATGCGTGGTGGTGTGCCAGTCTTGAGGCGGCCCATACGAAGCTTCAGAGCTTCCAGTCGTTCTCCCAGCTTGGTGGCGGGCGCTTCACCGATGCGCCCCGCAAGCTGTTGTTCGTGGCCGACATGGATGACACCCCGCAGGAATGTGCCTGTCGTGAGCACCACGGCGCCACAGCGGAAAGACCGCCCATCTTCGCAGATCACACCACGAATATGTCCGTTCTCTTCAATCAGATCTCCAACAGCTCCAGCCATGATCGTCAGATTAGGTGTTTCGGCCAGAAGGGTTTGAATAGCCGTTCTGTAAAGGGAGCGATCTGCCTGTGCGCGAGGACCATGCACAGCCGGTCCTTTGGAGCGATTGAGCAGCTTGAAATGGATGCCAGCGCGATCAGCGGCTTTGCCCATCAGCCCATCCAGTGCATCAATCTCACGCACGAGATGTCCTTTGCCGATGCCGCCGATGGCAGGATTGCAAGACATAGCTCCGATGGTTTCGAGCTTGTGCGTCAGCAGGAGCGTCTTGGCCCCAAAGCGTGCTGACGCTGCCGCTGCTTCACAACCAGCATGACCGCCGCCGATCACGATGACATCGAAATCGCTCAAAACTTACTTCCCGATACAGAACTGCCCGAAAATTGCATCGAGCAGGGATTCAACATCAACACGTCCTGTCAGACGTCCCAGAGCCTGCATGGACAGGCGTAATTCTTCTCCACGCAACTCGGGCCACGTGGCGCCTCGGGCGAGATCCAGATGCGTAACAGCTTCCTGAATGCCTGCACGGTGGCGAGCACGGGTCAAAGGCGGCGCTCCGGCATTGGCCGTCATCGCTGAGACCCGTTGGGTCAGGAAGGCTCGCAGTTCTGACAGACCTTCACCCGTCTGGGTGCTGATGCCTAGCATGTCCTGGGGGGCTGGTGCGATGTCGATTTTTGTTCGGACTGCAATTTCATCGGAAGACAAAGCATCGGCTGCTTCATCTGGCCCAATGAGGTGCAGAATAACGTCCGCCTGTTTCACGTGAAACAGTGCACGGCGAATACCTTCCGCCTCAATCTCATCTTCAGTTTCCCGCAGCCCGGCAGTGTCGATCAGACGAAGACGAACGCCATCCAGAACCCAGTCTACTGCAATGGCATCCCGTGTTGTTCCTGCGCGGTGAGTGACAATAGCTGCGTCATATCCGGATAACGCATTGAGAAGGCTTGATTTTCCAACATTTGGCGAGCCCGCGATCACGACTGTCAGCCCCTGACGCATCAATTCTCCACGGTTATCCTGAAGATGAGCGGACATCTCGCTCTGTAGAGCGGACATTTCGGCCAGAAGAGTGTGTTCCACCTCGGGAGGAAGGTCTTCATCAGGAAAGTCGATCAGAGCTTCCTGATGGGCCAGAACAAGCCTTAATCGTTGAGCCCATCCATCATAAAGGCGGCTTAGCGCCCCATCGGCCTGCTGTAGGGCCTGCTTCCGCTGACTTTCAGTTTCGGAATCGACGAGGTCTGCAATGGCTTCTGCCTGCAGGAGATCTAGTCGGCCCTTCTGCACGGCGCGCTTTGTGAACTCTCCCGGCTCTGCAGGGCGGGCGCCCAGATCGGTCAGTGCGTCAGCGACACGTGCGATAACGGCCGGACCTGCATGCAAGTGCAGCTCGAACCCATCTTCTCCGGTGTAGGATTTTGGCCCTGGCAGCCAGAGCACCACAGCATGATCCATCACCTCGTCCTGATGGCGAAGGCTCCGGAGGCTGGCACGCCGAGGCTCGGGCAAGGACCCGCATAGGCTTTGGAGAACAGAGGCGCTCCCCGGTCCGCTGGCGCGCATGATGGCGATTGCCGCGCGGCCTGCGCCTGTGGCCAGAGCAAAAATGACCTGGGGGTCCGAGGAGGAAAAGGGGTTCATGCCCCTTATGTAATGCAGGATGCCGTCATGTGAAATCGGCCTATGCAGAAAAGAAAACGGGCGGTCCGTTTCCGGCCCGCCCGTTTCTGTCAGACCGATAGGGTCAGAAGAGGCTTATTGAGCCTCGTCCACGCCCGTATGAGTCTGCGGGGAGAAGGTCCAGCCTTCGCCGTAAGGTTGTGGCATGTAAGCCATCCAGCCTTTGGAAGAGACGTTCCAGCCTGCGGTGGAAACCGCAGCGCCCGTCGTGCGGAGCTTGCGGATATCCGAAGCAGACAGCGTGCCCGGAGCCTGGTTACCCCAGCTCTTGCGCATGAAGTTGACGGCGTCTGCGATCTGCTGGTCAGACAGATGATCGCGGAAGCCCGGCATGGCAACAGCGGAGGGGGCTGTGTTCGTCGGAGGCAGAATGCCACCGAAGGTCACGATGTTGGCCATCGAGGTTGCATCGTCCGTGATGACAACCGGGTTACCAGCTAGAGGCGGGAACATGCGGTTGACACCCGTACCGTCATTCATGTGGCAGATGGAGCAGTTGTGGAGGTAAACTTCTGCACCTGCATCACCCTTGCCACCGGCTTCCAGCAGGGCAGTTGCCTTGCCATCGTCCTGACCAAGGTTCTTGCCTTCAGGCACGGCAGGCATGCTCTTCAGGTACTTGGCTGTGGCGTGCAGGTCGTCGTCGGTCCAATGCTGGGTGCTGTAGGCCACCACGTCAGCCATACCACCGAAGACTGCAGAATGGTCGATACGGCCGCTCTTCAGGAACTGGGCAATGTCGTCTTCAGACCAGCGACCCAGACCTGTGTCGCTGTTGCTGCGCAGGCTTGGAGCAATCCAGTTGTCGATTGGTGCACCACCAGACAGATAAGCGTTGCCGTCCTTGGCCGTGTAACCCTTGACCTGCATGGCCATGCCACGAGGCGTATGGCACTCGCCGCAATGGCCCGGGCCATTCACCAGATATTCGCCGCGAGCGACTTCCGGATCGGAAATGCTTTTATCGAGGCCCGGCGTGACGGTTGGAACGAACATTGCGCGCCAGATGGCAAGCGGCCAGCGCATGTTCATCGGCCAGGAGATACCTGGCTGCTTGTTCTGAAGAGCAACCGGCTTCACGCCATGCATGAAGAAGGCATACATGGCCTTGATGTCGTCATCGGACAGGCGGGCGAACTCAGGATACGGCATGGCCGGATAGACCGTTGCGCCGTCCTTACGGATGCCTTTGCGGATCGCTTTCGTGAAGTCTTCCAGCGTGTAGCTGCCGATACCGTATTTTGGGTCCGGCGTAATGTTGGTGGAGTAGATCGTGCCAATCGGGCTCTTGATCTCCAGACCACCAGCATAAGGCTGGCCGTGTAGTGCGGTATGACAGGCGACGCAGTCAGACAGGCGGGCCACGTAGGCACCGCGCTGAATCAGGGCGTCATCAGCGTCCTGGGCTTGGGCAGCGCCAAAAGACACTGCCATAAGGCCGACTGCGGCCGCGAATTTCCATCCCTGTTTCATCTCAGATACCAGTCTGTCCCGAGTTAATGCCTTGAGCATGTCACGTCATTCCTTTCAGCGTGACGGTTTCCCGTCACGGATGGTCCGGCGTTGCAGGCGCAACCGAACCCTGAGGGACGTTGAGGAATTCGTCGTTCGGGACGCCTGCCTCATTCTCTCGGGCCTTGACTTCGTCTGCGTAGGACTCGTTGGCGCGCTTTACGATGAAGTTGCGGATGTCTTCGATTTCAGCCGGAGACATGGACGTGTCGAAACGATCCATACCGTAGGCCGTCAGAGCACCCTTGCCGACAAGCTTGTAGAACTTCTCAGGCCCGCGGATCGCACCGGACCAACGCAGGTCAGGCAGAACGCCGCCAGAGATGCTGTTGTCGCCGTGGCAGGCTGCACAATAGGTCTGGAACTGGAAGTAACCGTCCTTGGTCTTGGCTTCGTCCCACTTCTCAGGCGGCTTCACCGGAACAAATCCAAGCTCGTTCTTGGCAGGCAGCTTATCGTTGCCATCAAGAGCAAAGGCGATGATCCGCGAGTGGTTGACGGTCCAGCCGGAGGTCCGGGCTACGCCACCCAGGAAGAACGGATAGATACCGCCCCAACCCACTTCAACTGCAACATACTGCTTACCGTGAGCCGTATAGGTCACCGGAGGAGCAATGATGGCGCTCTGGGCTGGGAACTTGAACAGATCCTTGCCTGTCGTAGCATCGTAAGCATGGAACTCACCGGTCGCGAGACCCTGGAACAGGACGCCGCCGGCTGTGGCAAGAAGGCCACCATTCCACGGACCCTTGTGGTCAACCGTGAACGCTGCCTGCTGCTTCTGCGGATCCCAGGCCACGATCCAGCCCTTCAGATCTTTCAGGAACTGGGCTTTGTCAGCCTTGTGCTGCGGATCGTTGTCATCCAGCAGGCCGATCTTGTTCATGTCCAGACCAAGGTTCCAGCTATCGTGGTGAGCCTTGAAGCCACCCTTTTGCGGGTCATAGACGAACGGAACCTGCTGGGCCGGGATGTAAACCAGCTTCGTCTGCGGGCTGTAAGCCATGGCAGCAAAGTTATGGCCACCCAGATCGCCCGGAATACCGTACCAAGGCTTGCCGTTCAGCGTCCACAGAGCATCCGGGTTGTAGTTCGGACGACCCGTTACAGGGTCCAGACCATTGGCCCAGTTCTCGTAGGTGTAAGGCTTGCCGGAAATGAACTTACCGGTCTTGGCATCGAGAATATAGAAAAAGCCGTTCTTTGGCGCATGAACGAGCACATGGCGCATTTCGCCATTGATCGGCATGTCGAGCGCCATGATCTGCTGAACCGAGGTGTAATCCCACTGGTCCATCGGCGTTTCCTGGAAATGCCAGACGTATTTGCCGGTATCAGGATTGATGGCCACGATGCTGCCGAGGAAGAGGTTGTTTCCTTTTCCTTCAGAACGGAACTTGTAGTTCCATGGCGAGCCGTTACCGACGCCCAAGTAGACGAGATCTGTGACCGGGTCATAGATCAGCGAGTCCCAGACGGTACCGCCGCCGCCCTGCTGCTTCCATGCGCCGCCCTTACCCCATGTCGGGTAAGCCTTGGACATCAGCACATCGTCAGAAGCGGCGCCGTCCGGCTTGTTGTCGGGGTTCGGAACGGTAAAGAAGCGCCAGTTCAGCTTGCCTGTTTCAGCGTCATACGCTGTCACGAAGCCACGGGCGCCGAACTCTGCACCACCGTTGCCGACGATGACCTTGCCCTTGGCAATACGCGGGGCGCCATCAAGCGTGTAAGAGCGCTGATGACCGAGCTGTGCTTCTTTTGGAACCGTGTAAACGCTCCAGACCAGCTTGCCGGTCTTGGCGTCCAGAGCGATCAGACGACCGTCGAACGTGCCAAAATAGACCTTGCCGTTCCAGTAAGCTGCACCACGGTTGACCGTATCGCAGCAGCCGCGGTCAGCGATATTGCCGGGAACTTTTGGATCGTAGGACCAGAGCAGTTTGCCTGTTGCTGCATCCAGAGCCTTCATTTTGCTCCAGTTGGTCGTGGCATACATGACGCCATCGACGATCAGCGGCGTACCTTCCTGCCCACGATTGGTATCCAGATCATAGTGCCATGCAAGCTTCAGGTTGCCGGCATTGTCCTTTGTGATCTGGTCCAGCGGGCTGTAGCGCTGCTCGGAATAGGTCCGGCCATAGCTCATCCAGTCTCCTGGATGCTGGTCGGCGTTGGTGATGGCGGTACCGGTGTCCTCAGCGAGGGCAAGAGGGGAAGCTGCGCAGAATGCCAGTGCGGCTGCGCAGCCTAGAAGGCGCTTCTTCGTAACGTTGATCGGCGTCAGTAGACCAGAGACCATGATCCGACTGTCCTTTTTGCAAAGACTGTTCTTATTGCTGACATTCCGGACCGCTTAAGTCCTGATAGATGCCTTACAGGTAAGGAATCATCAGTTTTTCAAGTTGCCTGGAAAACCAGCATCACGAGAACTTACTACTCCTTATCTTATTGTTTATAGAAAACTGGGCTTCTGACGTTTCCGTGATCGTTATGCTGGCAAAAATCTGAAAACAAGTAGATGAGAACTGTTCTCAAAAACTAATGACCTGCATATGGGGCATCCTGTCGCGTTTTTGACACACGAATGGCTATTTCCCAACAGATTGCAGAGTATTTCAGGAAAGGATACGAAAATAGTTCCATATGTTTTTTGAGAATATCGGCCTCCCGGAATATGCAGGGCATGCATACGTTTTTTTTACCGGGACTCTTTTAGGGAAGCATGATTGACGCTTTCCGAGGCATCGGGCAGCCTAACTGTATGCCACAGCTATCCTGTTATTCTCCCTTGGGTGCCCTGACCATCAGTGAAGACGAAGGGCGTATTGTCGCCCTCGACTGGGGATGGGGACGCGATCAGGAGGAGACTCCGCTCCTCGTAAAAGTTCGGGATTTGCTCGAGCAGTATTTCGACGGTGAGAAGGTGGATTTTTCCAGTCTGCCGTTTTCTCCCTATGGCACGCCGTATCGCCAGAAAGTCTGGCAGGCAATCCTGAAAATCCCATACGGAGAAACCCGAACATACGCGCAGATTGCGGCACAGGCGGGTGGATCAGCCCGGTCCATAGGCGGAGCAATGGGCGCGAATCCGATCCCTGTTTTGATCCCCTGTCATCGGGTTGTGGGAACAAACGGTCTCGGAGGCTATTCGGGCCTGAATGGTGTTGTAGACAAGAGAATTCTCCTCAATCTCGAAAAAGGTGAGTGAGAAAGCCCAATAAAAAAGGGGAGCCATGGCTCCCCTTTTTTTGTGATGCAAACAACAGGATCAGTTGTTCATCGCGTCGAAGAAGTCCTGATTGGACTTGCTGTACTTGAGCTTGTCCAGCAGGAAGTCCATGGCATCCATCGTGCCCATCGGGGCAAGGATGCGACGCAGGACCCACATCTTGGAAAGCTCACCGCGCTCAACAAGAAGCTCTTCCTTACGTGTGCCAGACTTGGTGATGTCGATGGCCGGGAAGGTACGCTTGTCTGCAAGCTTGCGATCCAGGATGAGTTCGGCGTTACCGGTGCCCTTGAACTCTTCGAAGATCACTTCGTCCATGCGCGAGCCCGTATCGATTAGGGCCGTTGCGATGATGGTGAGTGAGCCACCTTCTTCAATGTTACGGGCCGCACCGAAGAAGCGCTTGGGGCGCTGCAGGGCGTTTGCATCCACACCACCTGTCAGCACCTTGCCCGATGAAGGAACGACGGTGTTGTAGGCGCGTGCAAGACGCGTAATGGAATCCAGCAGGATGACCACGTCGCGCTTGTGCTCGACAAGGCGCTTGGCCTTTTCGAGAACCATTTCCGTCACCTGAACGTGGCGTGTTGCCGGTTCGTCGAAGGTGGAGGACACGACTTCACCACGCACCGAGCGCGCCATGTCCGTCACTTCTTCCGGACGCTCATCAATCAGAAGAACGATCAGGAAGACTTCAGGATGGTTGGCCGAAATGGACGCAGCGATGCTCTGGAGCATCACGGTCTTACCCGTACGGGGCGGAGCAACGATCAGGGCGCGCTGGCCCATGCCGATTGGCGTCACCAGATCGATTACACGCGGGGTGTAGTCGCGCTGGTCCTTTTTGCCCTTGCTACGCGGAGAAGACTCGCTGGCGGCTGGCTCGGACTGCTCAACTTCCATCTTCAGGCGGCGCTCAGGGTAGAGCGGCGTCAGATTGTCAAAGTTGATACGAGTCCGGACAACGTCCGGGTCTTCGAAGTTGATGGTGTTGACCTTCAGCAGAGCGAAGTAACGCTCTCCGTCGCGTGGCGCACGGATCTGGCCTTCGACGGTATCGCCAGGGCGGAGGCCAAAGCGACGAACCTGAGTTGGGGAAATATAGATGTCGTCAGGGCCAGGAAGGTAATTTGCTTCCGGGCTGCGCAGGAATCCAAAACCGTCTGGCAGGATTTCCAGCGTCCCTTCGCCGTAGATCGCCTGATCGCGCTCGGCAAGGGTCTTGAGGATGGCAAACATGATGTCCTGCTTGCGCATGGACGAGACGTTCTCGATCTCCAGTTCCTCTGCATAAGCCAGCAGATCGGCCGGAGATTTTTTCTTGAGTTCGGCGAGATGCATGAAAGACGCGCCTTATGTGCCCTTTGGGCAGACCTTAATGGGGGAGGATGTGCCTGCCTGATGCAAGAACTGGATCGGAAGCAGTGGTTCGGGATGTCTGGCACCCATGAAGGGCCGGGCATCGCAAACGGGCATCATCCGGTTAGGAAAGGAGACCGGGCAGCTGATAGCCACCAAGAAGTCACGCTCGAATTACCGGAGCGCACAAAGGGGTGTCAAGCCTCGTGCGCTCCGGGGTGGCACTTTGATATAAATCAGTTTTTCAACATGGCATCTGCGGTGCGCAAAGACAGGGCCATGATGGTCAGGGCCGGATTGGCGGCCGTCGCACTGGGAAAGGTTGAATGATCGCTGATCCAGAGGTTGTCGATATCAAAACTCTGGCCGTATGGGGTAACGACGGCCGAGCCAGACTCCGTCCCCATCCGTGCCGTTCCCATCATATGGGCTGCCCGATCAAGAAGACGTAGATCCTTGGCTCCGATGGCTTGCCACATGCGCGTTAACAGACGCGATGCATGAGCGTGCATTGCCAGTTCGTTTGGGCCGTAGCTGTGGGTAATGAGTGGCTTTGGTAGACCCAGGGCATCCTTTTCGTCTGACAGAACAACCCGGTTTTCAGGGCTGGGCATGCAGTCGCCGTGAATCCCCATGCCGATACTGCGGTTGTAACCGGCTAATGTTCTTACGAGATCTGCACCACGACGGTTTGACCCGCGTGCAATATTGGAGGCCCAGGTGATCGGCATCATTCCGAGGGACTGAATCAGATAGCCCCCCGCAAAATCGGCATCTTTTGGGCGCATCATGTCTTCTGTGATTGTGAGGGACGGATAACCCCGGTTTGGGCGTACCTCCTCATCAATTTCTCCCCAGATCTGCGTCGAGATATGGGTCATGTAGTTTTCACCGACCTGTCCGGAGCTGTTTGCCAGTTCGTTGTGAAGCAGCAGTCTTGCCGTTTCGACAGCACCAGCAGACAGAACAAGGCGCTCACAGCGTTGACGGACGTTTTCACCGTTTCGGGTGTAGACGACGCCGGTGACGCGCCCAGCCTGGTTCGTCTCGATTGTATGGACGTGGCATCCAGAGCGAATTTCAGCACCATGCGCGACAGCAAGCGGAAGCCACGTATTGTCTGCGCCTGACTTGGCCCCGTTGCGGCAGCCCTGATGACATGCGCCGCAATTTGCACACGCTTTACGAGTTCCAAAATGGGGCTGGTTGAAATCGCGCGTAATGAGAGCCGTTGGTCCATCAGCATGACGAATACCAACGGCGTCGCAGGCTTCCCGCATCTTCATCGCAGCCGGATTGGCTGGTGGAGGGGCGTAGGCATAACGCCGGGCAGGATCCCATGGATAGTTTGATGGCCCCGAGACACCAATGAAGGCTTCAACCTCTTTGATGTAGGGGAGAAGTTCTTCATAAGAAAAGGGCCAATCCACACTGCGGCCGGTTTCAGTATGAAGCCGAAAATCGCCAGCATGAGGACGGGGTAGAAAAGCGCCGTAATGTAGCAGGGAGCCGCCCACGCCAGTGCCACTGTTATTTCCACCGAAAGGTTGAGGATTGCGGCCACCAGACAGACGTTCATGCAGCCAGTAGATTTCGCGCGCTTCAATCTCGTCTGATGTATAACGGGAGGGTAAAAAGCTCGGGCCAGCTTCTAGGACCAGGACACTTTTTCCGGCTTCGGCCAGACGAGCGGCAAGAGGAGCGCCGCCTGCGCCACTCCCAATGACAATGACGTCCAGAATCTCTGTTTCGGCATAGGTCTTCATGGAAGGGTCTTGTCTCACGGTTTGGCTGAAGGGATTTTGGGTGAGGGTTCGAAGGATTCCCGCTCATTGGCATCAACAGTCTGGAACCCTTGGAACACATTATCCCCACCGTTGAGGTTGGCGGAAATTCCGAGTGCATCCTGAACACGAGCATCGGCAAGGAAGCATTCAATCGCGTCTGCCCGGAGATCGAATGACCATTTTTGCATCTGCTCAGGCGTCAGGCGGTTCGCCGCGTCTAGGCCGTGGCGTCCTTCCGCGAGTTCATCGAGCGTCTGACCAATCGCTAAAGCATTAAGCGCCGGGAACGGCATGTTGTGCTGAGCTTGGGCGAGATCATCCAAAGTCAGTAATGCCTGCTCCCACGCCGTGACGTCGGGAGGAAGTTCTGCAAACCGCCAGCCGTCGCGTGGTCCGGCAAGGGCGGTATCTATGCGGACGGCCAGATTAAGGGGACTGTTTCCCAGAATATCTTCCTGAGGAAGCAGAACCGGGAGGATGGCCTCAAGAACCGCAAAGGCTTTTGGGGAAAGGACGCGTGGCGCCTGTAACAGGTCGTCCTCAAGGCGCGTGACGAGAATGTCGCGCGTTCTTCCAGAAAGATGATCGGATGCAAGAAATTCGGGATAATCCGAGGGAAGGGGCATGACGGTGTCCTTTGCTCTTCTTTTCAAAGTCCCGGCATAGGGATAGTTCCTGGCTCCCGTTTGACCGCAAGATGCACTATCCTGTTTTTGTGATCCTGTCGTATGTCCGACGGAACGGGAATTTTATAGAGATCCATCCCTTGATCGGGATGTTTGTGCAAGTAAGGAGTGACGATGGCGGTCGAAATCCGGGTACCGGCGCTAGGGGAAAGCCTGACGACCGCAATCGTCGCGCGGTGGCTGAAGCAGTCTGGCGACTATGTTCAGCACGATGAAACAATTCTCGAACTTGAGACAGACAAGGTCAGCGTTGAGGTGACTGCCCCGTCCGCCGGGCGTCTGGAGAATTGCATTGCGGTTGGCACAGAGGTGGAAATAGGGGGTCTTCTGGGAGAGGTGGACGAAACGGCTGAAGCGCCGGCTGTCGCTCCCGTAGCTCCTGTCGAAGCAGTAAAGCCTGAGCCTGTTTCCACGCCTGCCCCCGAACCTGTGCCTGCGGCTGCTCCGAAGCCGGAACCCGTTGCTGCACCGGCTAAAGCACCAATTCCCTCAGCGCCAAGGGCAGATGATGGTCGCGAGCGTCGTGTTCCCATGTCACGCCTTCGCCAGACTATCGCACGGAATCTGAAAGCGGCTCAGAATACGGCTGCTATTCTCACGACGTTCAATGAAATCGATATGTCAGCGGCAAAAGCTTTGCGGGCAGAATATCGTGAAGAGTTTGAAAAAAAGCATGACGGTGCCCGACTGGGCTTCATGTCATTTTTCGCCCGGGCTGTTGTTGGAGCGCTGAAGGATTATCCTGCACTTAATGCTCAGATCGAGGGCGACGAGATTGTCTATCGTGATTTCGTCAATCTGGGCATTGCCGTTGGTACAGAACGGGGGCTTGTCGTCCCGGTTCTGCATGAAGCCGATCAGATGAGCTTCGCCGAATTGGAGCGTCGGATTGCCGACTATGGAAAGCGTGCAAGAGTGGGGTCTCTCAAGCTTGATGAGCTTTCTTCTGGAACGTTTTCCATAACGAACGGAGGCATTTTTGGCTCACTTCTGTCCACGCCGATTCTGAATACTCCGCAATCGGGTATTCTGGGGATGCATGCCATTCAGGATCGACCCGTTGTGCGGGATGGTCAGATTGTTGTCAGACCGATGATGTATGTCGCACTTTCCTACGATCACCGAATTGTCGATGGTCGGGAAGCGGTCAGTTTTCTTGTTAGAGTGAAGCAGCTTGTTGAAGATCCAAGACGCCTGTTGCTCGACCTGTGACTTTTTTGGGAGATGGCGCGTTAAGGCGTGGCGTCTCCCGCTGAACGCTGGACGGTTCTGCCGATCCCCTGCGTTCATTGAACCATTATGAACCGAGGGTAATCCTGTCCATGCGGCCTGTTTCCACATTGTATCGCTCTGCCAGACTTCTTGTCGTGACAACCGCATTATGCGGTGGCGGTCCTCTGTTGACGGCCTGCGCACATGCCGATCCAACCCCTGCTACGCCGACTGAAAACGGAGATGTATCTGTTCCTCCGCCAACTGATAATCCAGTGACAGATGCGACGCCGGTGGTTCCTTCAGTTCAGATTCCGCCTCTTCCTGTTGTCAGCAATACGGAAGCTCATAAGGAAGCCGCACGCCTTGTAAAAATGATGGCGAAGACGGTGAAGGGATTTACCACATATAAGCAGGACCGTCGGGAGGCATTCGTGTCTTTGGCACAGGCAGAGGTTGCAAAAGCGAACCAGCCTGTTTCGCGCCCGCAGCTCATCATGGTGGTCGATCGGAATGAGCGCGTTCAGCATTTGGATTTTGTTTTGGCCCTGCCTGACGAGCCGTGGATTTCTTTGGGGGGGACATCAGTTTCAACAGGAACAACAGGCCGGAAATACTATTACATTACTCCGACAGGTGTGTTCCAAAATTCAGCCGACCGCTTGGGCTATCGCGCTGAAGGCACAAAAAACAAATATGGTATTCGCGGTATTGGTGCCAAAGGATCCCGTGTTTGGGATATGGGATGGCAGACCGCAATGAAGGGCTGGCTCCCAAAACATGAAACCGGGCAGATCCGGCTGGAAATTCACGCTACAGACCCACAGTTTCTCGAGTGGAGACTTGGTCACTCTGCGTCTGAAGGGTGTATCCGAATTCCAGCGACGATGAATCGCTTCATGGATCACTATGGTCTGATAGATACACTTTACGAACAGGCGGCCAGCTATGATCCACGCTTTGCGGCACTCTTGCCCAAGGACCGGGAGGCGACCCCGATCGCAGGAGATCTGGTTGTTGTAGTGGATTCCGGCCCATTGACGGAGCCGAAGATTGACCCCATCGCGGACAAGCGGCCGTTACCCTGATACATTCCAATACCAAAATGTTTCATAATATTTATGACAGATTTTGGTATTCCGTATGAAGTTTGTATTACAGGTTGGTAATTCCTGTTCTCAGCGCTGGGTAGTAACAGTAATGAGCGTTCTCTACTCCACGGGAGCGCGCAATTCCAATGATCAGTACCAGAAAAAAATTCGTCCTGCAGACAGGCGTAATGGCTGCGGCGATATTTTTTGGTTCAACGACCAACACGGCAGAGCTCAAGCAGGCTGACACCGAAAAGGATGCTTCCAAAGAAAAGCCGAAGGTGGAAAAGCTCACAGTTCTTGGGCACGCTGCACGTATCGATCCCGCAACGGTTTCGATATACATTACGCAACCGACATCAAAAATTCAGTCGGGGTTTTTGGCAAATAATATTATTCCGCTCGCAAGCGTTGATGACATTATTCAATTCCAGCCAAGCGTATTTTCTCAGAACCCGAATGGTCCGGGAATGGGAAAAGCTGAAACCATGAGTTTGCGTGGTTTTCAGGATGGCCAATATAATATGACATTCGACGGCATTCCTTTCGGAAATGCTTCCGATATGGGCCATACGACGTCCTCACTATTTATCTCTCACTTTCTGGGGGAGGCGCAGATTGATCGTGGGCCTGGCACAGCGTCAACGATTGGAAATGCGACGTTCGGCGGAACCATGGGATTTACGTCTAAAAACCCTTCGGCGCGGATGGGGACAACGCTTTACGGGACATACGGTAGTTTCAATACTCGCGCAGGTGGTATTGAATTCGATACAGGAAAAACCAGAATGGGCCGTGCTTTTATCGATATGCAGCACGAGGAAACCAATGGTTATCTGACCAATTCTTCTGGGCGTCGCAGTAACCTGATGTTCAAGGATGTTATCGATCTGGCGCCAGAAACAACGCTTACGATCGAAACGACGTATAACAAGGAATGGCAGTACACGACCCAAGGTGCCACGTTGGACGATTATAAAAAATATGGAAAGAACTACGGGTTATGCAATGACCCGTCGAAGTAGTGTTATTATGGTTATCAGCCAAGCGTTTATACATCTGATTTTGATTATATTTCCCTTAAAACAAAGCTTCTGTCCTGGCTCACATTAGAGAATCAGATTTACACCAGTGGCTTTGAGCATGATTATTCTGAAAGCACAGACGCAAGTCAGGGTGATACCGCAGCAAACGGTGTGACATTTTATAATGCCGCCGGGAAAAAGGTGGCGACCTATAAAAATGATATTCCTGGAAAATACGCAGATGCGGCTTATCGGACATATGGCGATACCCTTCGTCTGAAGGGGCATACGTCTTACGGTGATATTCTTCTGGGGGTTTGGGCTGATGTTCAAAAAGATCGCCGCTACACGTATGCCATTGATCTGAGCCAGAATTCCGTTCCGGTTCTTGGTAAAAATGGTTCAGCATATAGCTATTATATTTCAGACCTGAACACGACAATTCAACCTTATCTGGAACTGAATTTTCATCCGTGGGCAGGGGCAACAATTAAGCCGGGTGTAAAATATTCCATTTTCAAAAGAGATTATGACGCGGGTATTAATAAGGGGACAAAGCTCCCACTGAAAGACACGCAAAGCTATGGATCATGGCAGCCATCCATTGCGATTAATCAACGTATTATGAAAAATTGGATCGCTTATGCTCAGATTGCACGGGGCTTTCTCGCGCCGCCACTGTCTGTTTTTCAGGTTAGTTCCGTTGGAAATGTAAAGCCTGAAACTACCATGAATTATCAGGTGGGATCGGTATATCATGGCCGCAACTGGATGCTTTCTCTGGATGGATATTACATCAATTTCTCGAATTATATTGCCTCGGCGCAGATTCAGGTTCCCAATATCGGTACGACATCGACATATGTGAATAGCGGTGGTGCAGTGTACCGAGGAATTGAACTCGAAGGGCAATATGTCATTGGTTACGGTTTTTCCCTTTATGGGAACTACAGCGTCAATGACGCAAAATATAAGCACAGCAATGTTCGCGTTGCCAAAAGTCCAAACGCTTTGGCATCTTTCGGGCTGCTCTATGAGAGTGAGCGCGGGTCCTATTTTTCAATCATGGGAAAATATGCCGGAACGCATTGGGGCTTGGACAGCACGACTGATGATGCGGATAATACGGTCTTCAAAAATCGGTACAAAATTGGAAGCACTGTGACGGCGGATCTCGCCATGGGCTGGCGCATTCATCATATTGGCTCGTTTTTCAGTAACGTGACCCCAAGCATCAAGATTGCCAACCTGTTCAACAACCGCGCCATCAGCGACTTTGCGGGTAATCAGTCTTATGGCGATGCCCCACTGTTCTGGCGTATTGCTGGCCGGAGCGTGTTCTTTAACATGACTGCAACGATGCCATGATGCGGGGACTGTCTTCGCTTGCTATTCTGTTTGCCTTGGGGGGCTGTGCCTCTCAGGCGCAGCCAGATGTTCTCGAAAAAATCGTTTTTCTCAGCCGACACGGGATCCGCAGTCCGACGCTCTCGCCGCAGGAAATGCAGCATCGGACGGGTCATACCTGGCAAGCATGGTCTGTAGCGCCTGGAGAAATGACACAGCACGGTGCCGTAGCGTTGGCAGCGATGGTGCAGGTTGTTCAGAGAAACTATAGCGCAAGCGCTCTGTTTCAGGGCTCCAAGAAGTGTCAGACTATGGAGCAGGAGACTGTTGTCTGGGCTGATACGGGTGATCATCGGACGCGACAGACGGGGGACGTCTGGGCCAAAGAAATAGCCCCAGGATGCGCCATAAAGGCCCAGTGGGCGACGACGGGTGTCGATCCGGTTTTTAATGCGCTTGGAAGTCAGGCAGGCCAGATTGATCGTGGAGTTTTGGAGCAAGAATTTGCAGCCGCCACGAAGACATTGTCCGAACCGGCCTCTCATAACGCTCTGAAAGCCGTTCAGTCGCTCATGGCGCCGGAGGCATGCTCTGAGAGTAACTCGTCGCCTCAATGCTTTTTAGGTGCGACGAAGATTGAGTGGAAAAAAGGAACGTCACATCTTCAGGGCGGCTTCGTAACGGGAGGCATGGCTGCAGAAAGTCTGTTGCTGACTTATACAGAAGGTTTGTCTCTGGCTGACTTCAAGGTGGCTGACAAAGATGCGCCGCACGTTCTGGAAGCTGTTATGCCCGCGCATGAAGCGGAAAATCATCTTCTGAGGCGTCTGCCCGAATATGCCCGCGCTAGAAACGGTGTGATGGGGGAGGGTATTCGTGCGTTTTTGTCTGGTCGCCCGGTTCTGTCTATCCCCGGGATATCGCCTTCCACAAAGGTGCTTGTTCTGGCTGGCCACGATACCAATCTGGCTGCCATGATGGCCCTGTTCGGGCTCGACTGGTCTTTCCCCGATCAACCGGATTCTACGGCCCCGAATACCGTTCTGGCGTTCGAACGCTGGCGTCACGCAGATGGCTCACGGGATGTCAGGATCAGGGTTTTCCACCAGTCTCTGGCAGAGCTGCGTCAGGGGAGGGGGCCTGATATCGAGACGTCTGCCTTAACACTGTCCCCTTCGCGGCCCATTCTTTTTTCTACGCAGTGAAAAATAAAAAAAGCCCGGATGAGAACATCCGGGCTTTTTCGTAACAGATCCTTTGGAAAGGCTTAGTGAGCCCAGCCTTCAGGAACCTTACCACCGTTCTTGGCCAACTCGGCATAGACCTGCTTGATGAGCCAGACGTTCATCGTTGCTGAGTCATCCGTGCTGCCCGTGTAGTGCAGTTCGCCTGCAAGCTGCTTGCGTGATTCCAGGGAACTGTCGAGGCCGAGCAGCTTCAGAAGATCCACAATCGAGGTCTTGTAGTTCAGCGGCTGGCCAGCCTTGGATGCCAGATCCGAAAGAACGGCATCCACATCTACTGGTGCGGCTGGAGTTGCAGGCGTTGCTGGGGCTGCGGCAGCCGGAGCCCCAGCGGAAGCCTGTGCATCAGCCGTGCCGGAAGTTGTCGGCGTGGCTGCTTCTGCATGTCCGAAAATCTTGGACATGATCGAGCTGAAAAGACCCATAGGAAATTCTCCTGACGGTTTGAAAAACAGTGTCGGGGTAGACAACGCCTACCCCGTGTCACCTGTTCCGCTCAGTAACGATATTCTTCGTGCTTGAACGGACCGGCAACCGGAACGCCAATGTAGTCAGCCTGCTTCGTGGACATCTTGGAGAGCTCGGCGCCGACCTTTGCGAGGTGCAGGGCAGCAACCTTTTCGTCCAGAGCCTTTGGCAGGGTGTAAACCTTCACCTCGTACTGGCCCGGCTTGGCGGTCCAGAGTTCGATCTGGGCCAGCGTCTGGTTGGTGAAGGAAGCGGACATTACGAAGGACGGGTGACCTGTGGCGTTGCCAAGGTTCACGAGACGGCCTTCGGAGAGCAAGATGATGCGGCGGCCTTCTGCCAACTCGACTTCGTCAACCTGCGGCTTGATGTTGTTCCAGCGATAGTTGCGCAGGGCTTCAACCTGGATTTCGCTATCGAAGTGACCGATGTTGCAGACGATCGCACGGTCCTTCATTTCTCGCATGTGGTCGATCGTAATGATGTCCACATTGCCCGTGCAGGTGACGAAAATGTCGCCGCGCGGAGCTGCGTTTTCCATGGTGACGACTTCATAGCCTTCCATGGCGGCCTGCAGGGCGCAGATCGG